>JAITTK010000088.1 GCA_031287135.1 Candidatus Methanoplasma reticulitermitis | reverse complement strand
CGCTTTTCACCATGCCCTCTCCCGACAGAGACATCCTGCCGAGTTGGAGCATGGCCTCCGGACTCCCTTCCTCAGCCGCCTTCACGAATATCCTCGCCGCTTTGTCCTTGTCTTGCCTGAGCCCTCTGCCCTCCAGTGTCATCATCCCGAGTCTGAATCTTGCTTTCGGGTGTCCTATCTCCGCACACTCGGAGTATATCCTCGCCGCTTCAGCCTCATCGGCCGGTATTCCCCTTCCTTCCTCTTTCATTACGCCTATCCTGTAATAAGCCGCGAGATTGCCGTTCTCGGCAGCCTTCGTGTACCACTTCAGGGCCTCCGTCCAATCCTGTTCGGTGCCCAGTCCCTCCGAGTACATGTGTCCGAGATTGAACTGTGCCCTAACATAATCCTGCTCGGCCGATTTCAGATACAATCCGAATGCTTTCTCGGCATCCGGGTTCGCGCCGTATCCGTGGGTCAGCATGTAACCCATATTGCACTGTCCCTCCGGGTCTCCCTGTCTGGCGGACAGCCTGAACCACATGAATGCTTTGTCCAGATCCTTCTGCACGCCGTTTCCCTCGAAGTACATGTAACCCATGGCGTTCTGGGCATGCGGGTCCCCTCCCGATGCGGCATCCAGGACCTCTTTGAATCCCATCGCGGATCACCTCACTACGACCGCGGAATTCCGGACGTGTATCTCCGGATGGTCCATGTACAGACCGAGCCTGTAATATGCCGTCAGATATCCGTTCGCGGCGGCTCTCGTGTAGTGATGGATCGCTTCTTCCAGATCCTTCTTCACACCTCTCCCTTCCTCATACAGTGTGCCCATCGTGAATTGGGCATCCTCCGACCCCGCGACGGATGCTTTCGCCATGAGTTCGAGAGCGGCATTGTCGTTCCTTTTCACGAATACGCCGGCGTGATACATCATGGCCAGGGCGAACATCGCCACCGGGTTCCCCAGGTCCGCCGATATCTCATAGTTGCGGAATGCGTTCTCTTCATCTCCCGCCTCCAGGAACCGATCCGCCGATGCGAGTGCCTGCTCCCTTGCTATCTTTTCCCTTTCCACTTCCGTGTCCGCGAGTATGGATTCCCTCTCCTCCAGGGAATCGTGCTTTTCCCCGTCCAAAGCGGAAAGCACGGAACCCCAGCATATCATACATTTCCCATGTCCCATGTCCGCACCCATTTTATACCATCTTCCGGCCTCGAAAAGGTTTATTTCGATGTTGAAGAGGCCGTACTCGAAATTCCGGCCTATCCAATAGAACAGCTCCCCGTCTCCCCTGAGGCCGGTCCTCGCATACCATTGTTCCTGTTCCGATATGTCCCGGACTGTACCGATGCCCCTGCCGCTCATGTATCCTGTCATGAACATGGCCATTGGATTACCCTGTTCCGCTGCGGAATGCATCCATTCGAATGCCAGATCCTCGTCTGCATCCATATGCATGCCGTCCAGATTGACGAAACTCAGTTCGACCTTAGCCTCGGGTACGCCCGCCTCGGCCGCCGCCTTCAGATAGATTATGAACATTTCATGATCTCTCTTCACTATCGTCCCGTCCCTGAATATCTTGGCCAATTCCCACTTCGCCCTTGAACAACCGACCTCGGAGGAACGTATATACCATTTCATCGCGAGTTCGGGATCCGGGTCTATGTTCTTCCCATGATGGTACATGTATGCCAGACCCAGTCTCGCATAGGGGTTGCCGGCCTCCGCGTCATGGAATATCTTCCTGTCAGCCATGTTCGATCGCCCCTTCAGTGCATCCTCTCCGCTTTTATCCTGCTGATGAGTGCCATTGCATCCCGGTCGCCCTGTTTGGCTGCCATTGACAGATATTTCTTCGCACTGGGTATGTTCCTCTTCACGTACTTTCCGTCCATATATAACTTGCCGAGATAGTACTGACCTTCGGGATGCCCGGATGCGGCGGACTCGCCGATCAGCCTCATCCCTTCGTTCACGTCCTGATCTACCCCGGTGCCGGTAACGCATAGCATCCCCAGAAACGCTTTGGCTCCGGGATGTCCCTGCTCGGCCGCCTGCTGGAACCATACGGCGGCCTCCTTCTCGTTCTTATCCACGCCCCTTCCCTCATAATACAGGCAACCGAGACAGTACTGGGAATTGACTTCGCCCATCTCCGCGGCATCGGTGAAGTATTTCACTGCGGTCTTATCATCTTTTTCATAATGGTTCCCGTTCCCATACATGCAGGCAAGGGCATACTGGGCATACCCGTTGCATGATGCGGCCGCCGTCTCGAACCATTTCGCGGCCGTTCCGAGATCCTGTCGCAACACCTCCCCCTCGAGCCTGAGGCCCGCATAGTCCACCATCGCCTGTTGGAATCCGGATTCACAGGAGGCCTCGAGAAGGGCCGTTGCTTTGGATTCGTCCCTTCTCACGCCCTGCCCGTAAGCATACATCATACCCAGCTGGTACTGGGCTTCGCCGTGCCCCGATGCCGCCGCCTTCTCCAGATACGGGACGGCCCTTGACGGGTCGAAATACTTGGTTCCCTGGATCATATGTATGGCCGCCAGAGAATATTGGGCATCGACATTCCCCGCATCCGCGGCCAGGCGGTACCAGTTGACGGCTTCTTTGAGGTTCCTGTCGGAATAGCACAGGCCCGCATCGTACATCTCCCCGATGTGGTACATGGCTTCCGCGTTGCCGTTATCCGCCGCCTTCCTGAGCCAATACAGTGCTTTGTCCCTGTCTTTGCCCACCCCTTTTCCCATGAGGTACATGAACCCAACCGTGTTCTGGGCATTAACATCATCCTCTTCGGCACACACCGTGTACCACCTGACGGCCGTCCTGTGATCCTTTCTGACCGGGGGTCTGCCTTCGGTGTACATTCTGAAGAGCGTTTCGCAGACATCGGTGTTCCTCTCCTCGCCTCTGAGTTTCAGAGCGAACAGCTCCTTGACGGCGTCGCCTTCCCCGTTCGCATCGATCTCTTTGAGCATCAGGGCCGAATCCTCGTTCCCGGATGCGGCGGACTGTATCAGGATGTTCCTGGCCGTGGATCTGTCCTCTGCCACTGAAGTCCCCGTGTACAGGAACAGTGAATACAGGTACTGTGCCTCGGCATCGCCTCTGTCGGACAGTTCCTCCAGCAGTCCGGCCGCCATTTTAGGATCATAGACCGGGGATGCGCAGTTGAGATATGAACGCGCTCTTGAGAGCGTACCGACGTCAGAAATATCCGATGGCATGGATAGTGCCATATGACGTGCATATTTATGAGTTTAGCTTTGTGATCCGGCGATTGTGTTCCAACCGGACGTGTTCCGAATCTATCCGTCGAAATAGAATTTATCGATGATCTGACGACATATGTCACCGCTTTTCGGATGATTTGACGTTCATGCGTCATCCGATGAGACGCATACGTTAACCTGCCATCGAACGAGGGCCGTGCCCTGGTGTCTTTCGGGGTCCGGCGGATGTCATGCGGACCGTGTCGCCATAACAACCGCATAAACACATACAATTTCCGGGTCAACCGTCATAAATAATATAATTGTCCTGAAGTATCCCCATCCATGAAGGAGGATTCTGGCATTCCTTTCGATAGTCAGATGGAGCCCTTGGAATGGGCAAAGTTCATAGTCAGGACCAAGTCCGAGAAGAATTACGGCCCCGCATTCTCGATACTGTCCGCTTCTGCCAACAGAGGATCCCCGGATGCGGAATTCTATCTCGGCCTTCTTTACTCAAGAGGTCAGGGGGTGCAGAAGGACCTCCGGGCGGCGAAACACTGGTTCGAAAGAGCCTCGGCAGGCGGTAATCTGAGCGCCATGTATTTCCTGGGCAAGATGTGCAGCAAGGGATACGGAACGGACAGGGATGTCCAAAAGGCCGTTGCGCTGCTCTCGACACCTGCGGAGATGGGCGATCCGCGCGCTCAGTACGAACTCGGGCTGATATACTTCGACGGCGACGATCTGAAGGATCTGCCGTCCGCCGTCAGATGGTTCACGGCATCCGCCGAGTCGGGCCACTCCGAGGCACAGTTCATACTCGGTCAGCTGCACAAGACAGGATACGGCGTTGCGCAGGACACGGAGAGGGCCATCAGCTGGCTGACCTCCGCCGCGATGAACAGGCACAGAGGTGCCCAGATCCTGCTCGGCAACATGTATGACGCCGGTGACGGCGTCCCGATGGACAAGGAAGAGGCGGACCGCTGGTACAGCATGTCCGAGGACATGGTCACTTCAGTCCTCTGACCTTCCCGTCCGCCGTCAGATCCATCCTCATCGCCGCAGGGGAGCTTGACAGCCCCGGCATAAGCATCATCGAACCGCATACGGGCACGACGAACCCTGCCCCCGCCGATACCGTCACCTCCCTTACGCTCAGCTTCCATCCTTTGGGAGCACCTTTGAGTTCGGCGACATCCGACAGTGAATACTGTGTCTTCGCGATGCATATGGGGAGGTTTCCGAAACCTCTTTCCTCGAGTTCTTTCAGGGTCTTGTTCGCGGGCCCCGAGTACACCACCCCATCCGCACCGTATATTTTCGTGGCTATGGTCTCGATTTTGCCCTTCAGGGACATGCTGTCGTCATACAGGAACCTGAAGTCCTTCTCTCCCCTGTCTATAACCTCCACGACCTTACCGGCAAGCTCTTCCGCCCCCTTCCCCCCTTCCATGAACGCATCCGACTGGACGCATTCGGCCCCGAGGCCTTTGCAGTGATCGCGCAGGATCCGCATATGCTCAGGATCGTCGAAGGAGAAGTGGTTTATGGATACCACGACGGGGACGCCGTACCTTTTGATGTTCTCGATGTGCTTGTCCAGATTGGAGAGGCCTCTCATGAGCGCTTCTTTGGTCAGTGTCCCGGGTTCATCGAGTTTTGCGCCTCCGTGCGTCATGAGCGCCCTTACCGATGCGACTATGACGACGCAGTCCGGGGATATTCCCGACTGCCTGCATACTATGTCCATGAACTTCTCCCCTCCCAGGTCTGCGGCGAAACCGGCTTCGGTGACCGCATAATCCCCGAGCTTCATCGCGTATTTGGTTGCGAGGACGCTGTTGTTCCCGTGCGCTATATTCGCGAACGGGAACCCGTGTATGAACACGGGTTGTCCCTCGAGGGTCTGGACAAGGTTCGGCTTTATCGCATCTTTCAGCAACACCATCATGGCACCGGCGCATCCGATGTCCCTGACCGTGACCATCTCCCCGGAGTAGGTGTATGCGACCACCATCCTTTCGATCCTCTCCCTGAGGTCGTCATAACTCGTGGAAAGCGCGAGTATGGCCGAGATCTCCGATGCGGATGTTATGAGGAAGCCGCTTTCGTGCGTTACTCCGCCGGCGGATCTTCCTCCGCCCAGACCCACAACGATGTTCCTGAGCTCACGGCAGTTCATATCCATCGCTTTTTTCAGAACTATCCTCGATGGATCTATATTCAGATGATTCTCCCTTACGAGGCTGTTCTCCAGCACGGCCGATAACATATTGTGGGCGGACGATACCGCATGTATGTCCCCGGTGAAATGAAGATCGATATCCCACATGGGATAGACTTGTGAATATCCTCCCCCCGTGGCTCCGCCCTTCACACCGAAGGTCGGGCCCACCGAAGGCTCCCTGAGGGCACCCACGACCCTCTTGCCCATGCGGCTGAGTCCCTGGATCAGCCCTATCGTAGTGACCGTCTTTCCCTCTCCCGCCGGAGTCGGGGTCACGGCCGTGACCATTATAAGTTTCCCGTTCCTGTTGCCGTCGAATCCGGCCAGTATATCCAATGGGACCTTTGCGATGTATTTGCCGTATAGATCGATGTCTTCCGCATCGAGACCGATCGATGCGGCCACTTCCGTTATGTTCTTCACATTGGCTTCTTCCCCGATCTGTATATCGTCCTTCATTGAATCACTGGACACGAATCATCTTTATTCATAGATAAAAGTGACAGTGTGAGTGGGGTTGCTTTCCCTTAACACCTGTCACGGGTTCCGGACCGCACACCTCTGCCGAGCCCCGTGCATATCGGGCCCGGGACGGGGATGCTTACTGTCCCAATCCCCTCGCATAACATATCGGCCGGGGTTTTTTCCGTCGTATTGCCGATCCTCAAAAATCATTTCTACACGTAACGTATAATGCGACCGATGGAAAGGCGTGAATTCTACATATTCGACTTGGACAACACCCTGGTCGATTCCAGAGGAGGTTACGAGAAAGCGTTCAGGGCCGCTTTCGGGGAGTTCGACATGCCATACGATCCCGCGCTCTACGATGAATACATACGGACCCCCCCTCGACGTCACCTTTCATAACCTATGTCCCGGCTCGCCCTGCAAATACAGGGATTTCGTATCCGTCTTCATGAACACGTACGAGAACAGCTGTCTGAACGACGTGAAGCTGTTCCCGGATGCCCGAAGATGCATTGAGCATCTGCACGGGGATGGATGCACGATGGGGATCGTTTCCAACTCGTACATGCCGCAGATCGTGGAGATACTCCTCAAACTCGGCGTGAACGGGATGTTCGCATCCGTGGTCGGACGGGACAGAGTGGGATTCGCCAAGCCGGATCCGGAGCCCGTGTTGCTTTGCATGTCCGAGATGGGCGCTGAACCTGAACGCACAGTCATGACCGGGGACAGCATCAACGATATCCTGGCCGGTAAGGGTGCCGGTGTTTTCTCAGTGCTCATCAACAGACACGGAGAGGACATCTCCGGAGGGGAGTACGACGCATTAATCACGAGTCTGGACGAGCTTTGAAGACAGGACGAGGACATCGGCTTGATGTAGAACGGATGTGGGAATGAACTGTTGGATGTATTCCTACGATTTTCGTAGACCGAGGATGAATGTTTAAAAAATCAACCCTCTTGCTTAACTTCGATTTCGAAATTCGTAGAGCATCATCAAACCTATTTTATATCGTGCTGTATATGCCTATTAACGATGGGATATGAAGGTAGGTATAGACCTAGGAACAACGTACTCTGCAGTCGCGAAATATGACAAACAGACATCTAGACCTGAGATAATCAACAACAAATTCGAAAAAGAACTGACCCCTTCGGTCATTTGTTTCTTGGATAACGGAGAGATTCTGATAGGTGAAGATGCAAAGGACATGCAGGCAGGAGGCGCCGGAGTCATAGCCGCGTCCTTCAAAAGGGGAATGGGAGACAACAGCTTCACCGTTGAGGCTAACGGCAAGATATACACCGCGGAGGACCTCTCCGCGATGCTTCTCGGCAAACTTCTATCCGATGCGGAAGAAAAGACAGGAGAGAGAATAGACTCCGTAGTCATCACCGTCCCCGCTTATTTCAACGACTTTCAGAGGACGGCCACGATACGCGCGGGAGAGGCCTGCGGCGTGAAGGTGATGAAGATCATAAACGAGCCGACAGCGGCCGCGATATCATATGGATATAACAGGGAATCCAACAAGACCGTGATGGTCTACGATCTCGGAGGAGGTACGTTCGATGTTACCGTCGTCAAGGTCACGAAAGGCAACATCAAGGTCATGGGCACCGAAGGCAACCATCTGCTCGGCGGTAAAGATTGGGACGCCGCCATCGTGAAATATGTCAGCGAGCAGTTCCTGGAGGAGTTCGGGGTCGATCCGAGAGACGATGAGCCTACCAAGAACGAACTTATAGTCGCGGCGGAGAACTACAAGAAAGTCCTCACGAAGACCGACAGCGTCACAATCCAGGTGAAATACGAGGGATACAGCGGAAAATACACATTGACGCGGGAGCAGTTCGACAACAAGACGCAATTCCTTCTCAACGCCACGAAGGACGTGTGCGCCAAACTGCTCGGCGACCTCGGGATCACATGGGCGGACATCGATGAAATCCTCCTGGTGGGGGGATCGACCAGGATGTCTCAGGTCGTCGGATTCCTGGAAAGGCTTTCTGGAAAACCGGTCGTCACCCACGGTGACACCGATCTGGCGGTGGCCAAGGGCGCTGCCCTGGCTTCGGAATTCTACTGCAGTTCGAGCACCGGGGTCAGAGAGGTGCAGATAACGGATGTCACCGCGCACAGCCTCGGAGCCCTGTCCGTGAGTCCCGGAGGTGACAGATTCATCAACGAGATCATGATCAAGAGGAATTCCAAGGTCCCCACGTCCGTGAAGAAACCTTTCAGGATAGACCCGGGGAACATGACGGACGTGGTCGAAGTATACACATTGCAGGGAGAGAGCAGAATGCCCTTGGACTGTTACGTGCTTGCGAAGGTCGTCATCTCGGGATTCTACAACGACGGCAACGGGACGATCATCGACGTGGAGTACAACTATGATGAGAACGGAGTCGTGAAGGTATCCGCATATCAGAACGGAGAGCCTCTGCAGATCGATTCCGAACCCGTTCCGGACGATATATCCTGGATGAACAACTCCCCGAGCAGCGTCGTTTCCGGCGCGCCGATCGCTAAGAACGTCGTCATGTGCATCGATCTCTCGAGGAGCATGAGGAACTCACTGGAAGAGGTCAGGAGCGCCGTGAGGGACTTCGTGCTGAGCGTTGCGGATGAGAACACCAGATTCGGGCTTATCGGTTTCGGCGACAAGGTCGGGATAATGAGGGACATGACCCACGACCCCAATATGATCGTCACCGCACTGGATGACCTCAAGGTGAATGTATACGGGAGAGGAACGGATGCCAGCCCCCTAGGCACAGCATCGTCTATGCTCTCCAACCGCCCGGGCGGGAAGATGATAGTGGTCCTGACGGACGGTATCTGGGGGAAGAGAGACTTCGCCGTCGGCGAGGCCCTTAATTGCAAGAATTCGAAGATTGCCGTGGTCGGGGTC
>JAITTK010000098.1 GCA_031287135.1 Candidatus Methanoplasma reticulitermitis | reverse complement strand
CCCAGTCCGCCGAGGACCACCGCAGGAAGGTCTTGCCATCGATGTGCGGTCCGTACGGGACCGAGAACACGTATCCCGCGACTCCTGTATATTCCAGGTCGCCGAAGGCTACGGTATACAGAACCCCGAATTGAGCATCGAACACTATGTTTTCACCATACTTAGCGAGATCGGCCGCCTGAACGATCTCTCCGGCTTCATAAATCCCGGAGCCGTCGGTGTTCCATCCTGAGAACGGAACACCGGCTTTTTTGGCCAGCGGGAATACCACGCTTTCGCTGAGCTTGTACGTTTTCTCATATATCATGTTCCCCTCGCTCATGAACTTCACGTGGATGAGTCCGAAGCCCTCGTAGGCTTTCTTCAGCGCTTCGTTGATCCTCTCTGAAATGGCTATGACGCTTTCCAGATCCCCGAAGTCTGTTTGTGCGGCCTTTTCTATGTCTTTGAAGGCCAACATGATAGTATCAACCACCAGCTGAATCTCATCAGAATCGAATTGGGCCTCAGGATCCGTCACGCCGATCCATAACAGTATCTGCTTTATCTCTTGAGAACACTCTAAAAGATTGCTGTAGATGTATGAAAGTACATCTCCGGCTATCTTCTTAGCCCCCGGCGTCAGGTTCGTGAGGTTGGAGAGGGCGGTGTGCATAGCGTCATGCTTTAAATACAGGTCCTTTATGTACTCCCTTCCGTCAGCCAGCGTATGGATGTCTTTGTATGTGTATCCCATTATGTACACGTTGAATTCATAAGCCCGTATCAGGTAATCCGTTATCAGACGGTAATCGGTTATTTTTTCGTTGATGCGATTTGCAAGGGACAGGGCATCCTCATCCTGATATTTTTCGGCTATTCTCATAAGCCCTGCCGCATATTCCTCCAAATCGGCGATCTGTTCGTCCACAGATGCTCCAATGTCTATTTTTTTGACATAGTCCACGGTAAGAACAACGATAGCGGATTTGCCGGCGACGGTTCTTATTGCATCATCGATCTGACCTGAGATGCCAGCAATCGTTTCCAACGATATGTTCGGGATACCTGATACCTGTTCATCAAGGAACAATATCAGGGATTCCAAACCGCCGTTTATGAAATCTTCGATCATCGCTTTCATCTGGTCATCGGTGACATATTGGTCTATTATCGGCTGAACAATGAGTTTGATCATTTCATCAGTTGTATTGAGGCCTGCCGAAATGATGTCTTTCGAGTTCATGAGGACCGCGTCGATTATATCCACGATGAAACTGTCGGAATCGACGAAACCGTTTAGGGCGCCGTCGAATGCGCTGTACCTGTCATGAAGTCCCTGGATGTAATCATCTATGTCGGATATCGAATCGATGGACCTGTAATCATAGTCCTCAATGTAATCCTTGAGACTGCTGAACGAATCGATGAGATTCTGCAGCGGACCGATCTGGTCTTGGAACAATCCCCATATCTCAGTGACCAGCGAGACGTATCCGGATGTTGCAGAAGGCAGACTGATCGTGCCTATTGCCGGTAGATTGAACGAGTATCCCTCGATCAATGTTTTCTTGTCGCTTGGGATGTATTTGGCAATAGTGCTGCCCAGAGGACCGTTCAGTATATCGCCTACACCTCTGAACAGAGATGACAGCGCATCGATGGTGACAAGCGCCACTGAGTCGTCAGTGACGTTCTTGAGCGCATCGATGTTTTCTGCCAGTCTGATGTAAGAGTTGCCATTTATTGTAGGGTATCCTCCGTTCCACGAATCTTCCAATGGTCCGGTCACGTCAGCGAACATCCTGAGCTGCTCGATATACGCGGGATCCACAGTCCCGTCCGGCAGAAGTTCTATGAGCATTATGAGGTCTTTCACCTGATCTTCGATTCCCTGCAGTTCATCAAGCTGCTTTCTGTAGACTCCGTCATAGTGGTTCACCACAATGAATGTAACCTCCGTTCGTGCGGTGGTAGCGGACGAGTCGGTCGCTGCGATATCGAGGCTGTATGTTCCGGAGTTGGCATCTTTGCCTATCTTTATCTGATTCCCGGCTAAGGATATGCGGCTGTCTGCGGGAGAATCCGCCAGAGAGTATGTGATTGTTCCCTTGCCCCCGGACGCCTCCGGTATTCCGACCGTCCGGTCGCCGTAATCGTCCCCGGATCCTATACTTACTGTGCCCAAATCATATCTGTCCTTCGCAAATGAAAGTTCGTTGTAAACATGTAGCGTCAGACTCACGGTTCCATTTATGATGACGACCATTTTCCCGCCGACGTACTCCGGGGCCGCGTATTCCAATCCGACGTCGATTTTGAATGTGCCTGCGGTCTTAGGTGTTATGGTTATGGCATTTCCGGCCATATTCACCTCTGCGACGGCCGTGTTGCTGCTGTCCACAGAATATGAGAATACCCCCCGGATACTGCCCGGCTCAAGCTCAGATGTCTGAGACAAGCCGATATCCACAGTCAGTCGGACGGATGCCTGATCAGCGTTCCTGGGTATTACATGGTCCATCGAAGAGCCGTTCTGTATTGTCCGCGAGCCGTCTTTCACGATAATCGAGACATATTCAATATCGGCTTTCTCTATCAGGGTATGAGCCTGGAATATCAGGCTGTTTGACTCACTCATGTTGAATTCGTCGTATGCGGAGGCAGAGATGGCCATAGCCTCGTTCGAGATACCGCCGAATGCGGATTCGGCCTCTGAAAGGTCTTTCCAGGCGAGCGTCAATCTCTCTGCGGCTACGAATTCGTCCGTGCTTATTGTGTATTTGATCGTGATCGTGTATTGGCGTTCGGTGCCGAAAATTATGTTGTCCTTGTATTTTCTGGATTCCGATGCAGTTATCTTGCCGTCGATGATTTTATCATTCGTATCTTCAGCGAGGAACGCTGCCATTCTTTTATAATCATCATCGGTGAGTCCGGTAATCGAATTCGTTACACCCATCGCACCAAGTATTGCTGTCTGTCTCTTCCCCAGCAAATAATCTGCTTCGATCGCTCCTTTTACAACAGTCGTGACAGAGTTCCCGTCATCGCGTTTGTATGAGAGTTCGTAACTTCCTGCAAGGAGTTTAGCAATCTGGATCGCCTTGTATCCTTCGTACGCCAGTAATCTGCCGTTCAAAGCAGTATCGTATTCGTCACGTAAACTGTCCAGTTTCCCGTTCTGTTCCGTCACTGCATCGATGTAATCGTTGACTGCACTCAGATAGTTGTTGTAGGTCATCTCAAGCTGGGATATAAGATTGCCCGGGTCCCCGTCCGGCCATCCGTAAAATGCCGGCACGTTCCCATAGGCTTGTTTTATGTCGTTTAGCTGATTCCGCATAGCGGCAAGTCTTAGCAGGTCGTCGTTCGGATCCCCGTCCGGCCACAGACCGGCGGCCGCTGTATAATCATCGTATTTCTGCTGAACATCTGTCAGTTCGATCCCTGCCTCTGAATCGCCGCCAAACGCAGGCGCAAACGCTAACACCGATAAAAGAACCACAGCTGACGCTGCAATTATTGACTTAGTCCCCCCGTTCATATCAATATCTCCGTATTTCTGTCTTTTTCTCAAATTCACATATTATTTACGCAAATTCATCCTCTGACCTCGATAGCCGGCCCATCGTCGTTCGTTCTGCCGGCAGCCGTATCTGCACATTTTCAATATGGCTCGGTCCATGACCGTATCCGTCTGGAGGCTCGGTCGTCTCATTCAGGGCATGATTTTTCAAACAGAGCAAGAACGTCCAAAAACAGCGATCTGGATCGGGAACCTGTATCGCAGCAGTTACCGAAACGCTACTGTGATCGCCGAAGAGATTCTCATTCTCTTCAAACCGCCTGTAAAAGAAAAGACCTAGTCTGTTACAACCGTCATCTCCGTGTGCATACACATATTCAGCTGCGACCGTATCCTACACTGGAACGGCATTGGCTGCAAATATATTCCGATATGACAACATCAAGCCACCATCGATCCACTTAGTATATAGAACAATGTATTATATATAATGATTTCGTTGATCGGATCGTTCTAGGACATTGGCTGCAAAAGAGATGCAGAGAAGCTTTGAAGGACGATAGACTGAGAAACACTGCGGACCAGCCGCGAGATGGATATCATCGCCATGATCATGCTGACCGTATTTTTCTTACTGATGATCATAGTACTGTATCACGCTTTCCTGAATCTTTGGCGGAAGGGCCGGCGGATAGAATTCAGCTTGTTCCGGGTACGCCGTCGGTGTCATTCCCGACCCTACCATAATAAAAATCTGCTATTTTGTGTCGGGGCCAGACTGTCGATTGCATCGACAATCTGCCCAGACAGCATGTCCTCTAACCACCCTCGTTGGTTTCCGGTTTTTGTTGATCGTCGGAAGTAAGCATCAGGGGGGGGGCAGGTCGCAAGCGGCGGGCCCCCATCATCTTAGAGCCAGCAATCGTTAATTGGAGTTCGGAGAGGAATGAAGGCACTGAATGTGTGCGTGTGTGTGTTTGTCTCTTTGTCCGCCGGCGCAGGAATCGAACCCGCCATAGCCCTAGCTGCCGACGATCTGTGATTATGTGCGTGATAATGATACCCTAGGTCCTTATGCCGGACCCGCTGCATGAATGGATCGTGCAGTTCTTCCATCTGATAGAATATACATGATCTGCATCCGTATTCCCGAATAACTTCGGGAATGTTCGGGCAGAGGAGCCCGTTTTTCATCGGACAGCTGTGTTTCGGAATGCTGTCGTTCATTTAAATCCCTCCAGCCCGAAGTATTTCAGAGGGTCCTCTTCATGTGTGATTTCGGGATTCAATTCGTGGAATCTCTTTATATAGTCGGTAACATCATCAAAAGATGCGAAAAATAGCTTGGCCAGTCGGCGATAGTGGGCCCAATGCGATTTGAACGCACGACCTTCCGGTTATCAGCCGGACGCTCCAGCCAGTCTAAGCTATGGGCCCTTAGTGACTCGAATAAGGACTTACCATATAAACCTTATCAATATCGAATTTTTGTCCGGATTCTTTGATAAACTATAACATCATACATGCCCCATATGACCAAAAACTTTGAGGAAGTGCAGGATATCATGCCAAGGAATTCATTGGCTATAATGGCCTCTGTTCTCGCGGCAACCAGCCTCTTCATACTGTTATGTGCTTTCATAGAATCCGTGAAAACGCCCATATGGATGTTCATAGCGACGTCTGTGATTTTTGCCGCCATCATGATATTCTGCCTGTCGGCCAAGATCAGGATATCGATCGAGGACGAGGTCCTGCATATCAGATTCCTCAGACTTCATATGATACCGTTAGAAAATATCATTGATTATAAGATCGGCGACCTGAGCATAATGCGCAACTACAGCGGATGGGGAATAAGTAAGGTCACATTCAAGAATATCATCGCAATAGGATATGAAAGAGGGATATCCATGAAAGTATCAGGGCGGAGGGTTTTCACGATCTCGCTCTCCGACCCCGAAGGGTTCGCCGGGCTGCTTCCGCCCGGGGAATGTCCATCGTAAGTATCATTAAGAGATACTGCATCGGCACCTCATGCAAGGCACCTTCCATTGGCTCAGAGTCAATATCTTCTCCTATGCCACGGAGAATGAAGAGCTGATCCACGGTGCGATGGCCGAACTGCTCGGAACCGATGAATTCGACTGCAATATCGTTGACAGCGAACACGGAAATCGGCTGATCGTACTAAGCAGCGAACTCTCCAAACAGAAGGATACTGTTTCTTTTTTCCGCAGACTCGGCAAGGATCTGGCGGAGGAGATCATCGCCGATCTGGATAACAGGATCGATGATGATTGCGTATTCTATCTGAGGCTTGATAAACAGGAATTGGTGCAGGGAAGATATAGGATCGCACATCACGGGGATGTGCTGTCAGTCACCGGGAAAGTCGCGTCACATCCTGCAAGGAAGGAGATCGCCATCAGAAACATGAAGGAATTCCTGAATTCCATTGACTTCACTGAGCCTCCGTCTCTCCCCTGATCGGAAATATTTTGGCTTCCTTGACGCAACGGCTTTTCATGGATCTCACCGTGATCTTCGAATTGCCGGTGTCTATCACATCGCCTCTTCTCGGAACCCCGTCCGTGCGGTGTTTTATGAATGCACTCACGGAATAGTCCTGGAAATCCCCTGCATCGAATTCGATGCCGATCCTTGCCATGACATCGAAGATGTTGGCTTCCCCGGGAACGACGAAGCTTCCGTCTTTCTCCTCGTGTATCGGATAACCTGCCTCGTCGCTTTCGTCCCATATGTCGCCCACCAGTTCTTCCAGTATATCCTCCATACTGACAAGTCCTATGGTCCTGCCGAAATTATCGAGGACTATCGCCATATGTATGTGTGACTTCTGGAAGTCGCTCAGCAATGTAGCTATATTCATGTTCTCCGGGACGAACTTCACGGGTCTGACTATGTCCTCCACCGTGAAACATTCATTTTCAATGTATTTGGAAAAGAAATCCTTTGAGTGGACGGCGCCTATGATCCTGTCCAGGGATCCGTCATATACAGGTACCCTCGAGTATTCGGACTCCAGGAATAGCCTCTTGAAATCCTCCACGCTTGTCTTCATATCCGCCGCGGTTATGTTGGACCTCGGCGTATACATCTCGGAGACCTCGATGTCATCAAACTGCATTGCGGATTTAACGAGCTCCCCCTCGCTCCTTTCGAGCGCCCCCTCTTCCGCCACTTCATCTATCATCACATATAGCTCATCCTCGGTGAATGAGGGGGTCCCCGCGGCATCGTTCTTGGCATTTCTTGACAGCAGATTCGTGAGTTTCATGAAGGCCCATGATATCGGGGTCAGTATCGTGATAACGATGTGTAAAGAACTGGCCAATTTCAGAGAATAACGCTCTGAGTTCCTCTTCGCGAGGGTCTTGGGCGTTATCTCTCCGAAAACCAGTATGACGGTTGCGGTGAGTATTGTTGCCGCAATAACTCCCCATGTTATCCCCAGTAACTCAGAACAGAGCATGGTTCCCAGTGTCGATATCGCCACATTCACGACATTATTACCGACAAGTATGGTCGTCAGCAGTTTATCGTAGTTGTCATAGTTCTTAAGGGCCTTCTCCGCATTCTTATGGCCTTCGTATACAAGATTCTTGATCCGTATCGGATTCATGCTTGTATAAGCCGTCTCCGCGCATGAGAAGTATGCCGATAATACGACAAGGATCACTATTATCAGAGATATTATTATCAGGGATGGATCCATAATACAAACCGCTCCCTGGTAAACCGATTATTTTTCAATTTGATTCCGACCTGATAGACATTCTATTCAGAACAGAGATATAAACATTTATGATTAAAAATAAAATTATTAGAAAAGAGTTTGACCGTATCTTCGGTTTTGTTCAGATACCCATTGAACTCTTGACTTCGGGCGATATCGTTGCAATGAACGCATATGCGTACACGAATATCATGCACAAGCTCACAACCGCCTCCAGCCACAGTGCGTCGAACAGGCACACGACAAGAGTTATCAGTTGGAGGATGGCGAGTATCAGGAACACCACCATCAGAAGGACCCATAGGACCTTGCTGATGACGTTCTTGCTCGATCCCGCGATCTTTCCCGCTATCCAGAGGAGTATCAGACCGATTATGATCTGGACGATGACGACCCCAACCGCCGCTGCTATGCCGACATCATCGCTTGCCATGTAAGACGATACTGCGCTGAACACTGCGGCGAGTATGGTCGCCACTCCGATGACCCTCACGAGTCCGGAAAGAATACCTACCTTGTCATTGGGTCCCGAGCGAACCCTCATTCCAAACAAGAGGATCAGTATACCGAATATCATTACTCCGATCGCACCGACCGAAACAGCACCTACGTTTCCGTCATCGACGAATGAGTAGATAATGTTCAATATCGGAACGATTACGTTCAGGATACCCACTATGATAAGTGCGAGTCCTACTTTTCTGTTGTCATCAAAGAAAGACATGAATGGTTTAGGGTAATTGCAGATATTTAATAGTATTCCTAAAAACAGATGCGTTCTAGTACTCTGGGTCGTTTGAAGGGTGATTTTTTTGCATGTGACTGCGTGTTCGGATGATAATATTTATTTTCTTAAAAAGGTCTGATTAGCAACACTATTATCATTATATATCACAAAGACGTAACGCCGGAAAAAGGAGTGAATACTAATGCCGGTTGAGTTCAAATACGAAATCGTTGAGGAAATCGCGGTCCTCTCGGAATCATCAAAAGGATGGACAAAGGAACTGAATCTGATCAGTTGGAATGAAAGGGACCCTAAATATGATATCAGAGAATGGTCCCCCGACAGAGAGAAAATGGGAAAGGGGATAACACTGTCCAATGAAGAGGTCGCGATACTCAAGAGCGCTCTTGAAGGCAGAACTGTCTAAAAACCCTCAAAACCACTTAAAATGACAATGTTCTGTCCCCTGTACCATAGCAACATTTTTAAGCTGGTTCGTCTGTCCCCGTCCAGGCATTCGAATATTGCTCCTGGTCCATCGTTGAAGAGGCAAAGGTAGTATATGGGAATACCCAAAGTATAGAGGAA
>JAITTK010000090.1 GCA_031287135.1 Candidatus Methanoplasma reticulitermitis | reverse complement strand
GTTTATATCTCAATATTGCGGCGATTCCGCCCAACGCGGACAGCTCCCGTCCGGAATCATGCTGTCCGGACACGATGAGCACCTTGCCCTGCTGGGATTCAACCGTCCGTATCAGATCGTCAAGATTCTGCTCCCTCAGCTTAATATCGACTATCAGCAGTGTTTCTATCGCACCCGCATCCGCGGCACCGGCGATCTCATCGGTGCCGTATGCTGCCAAGCCATCTTTGCCGATCTCCGACATCAGCCTCTCGACGGCTTCCATCTCCACTCCCACCGAGGATTCCCTGAGGATGTTCGCACCCATCCCCGTCTTTATCAGTTCATTGACCCCGGCCATCCCGGACTGGCCGGTATGATGCACGTGTATCCCTTTGTAACCTTCCGTCTTTAGATCGTCGGCAAGCGATTCTTTCTCGAATCCCGGACCCAAAAGCACGATCGGCATGTTCTCGGACAGCATCGGCTCGATCTTCGAGATTATCTCTTTGTGGTAATTATCCTCTTTGGATTTCTCGTCATACTGTTTCCCGGATCTCGCGGACCTTATGCTCGCGACCTCCTTCAGCCCGAACTGCCTCAGCACGGCTATCGTCGCATCATCCTGGTCAAGCGAGACAAAGAGTATCTTCGGTTTCCTGGAATCCCTGACTGCCCTGTCGAGTCTGTCGATCTGCGAATCCTTCCATTTTGTTTTGGCGACGGACAGACAATCCCCCATCTCGAAGATCAGGGTGTGATGCTGCCCTATGTCCTGAGGCCCGGTCTCGATCGTTCCCAGTACCCTCAGCCTTATGTCATCCTCGGAGAATTCTATCTTCTCCACCCTTATCCCGAGGGTCATCCTCTTCTTATCGGATCTTTCGGCTCTGATCTTATCGGCGGACTTCTCTTCCCTTCTCGTCGTCGATGCGGTGACCACATCGCCGACCTCCAGAACATTGTACAGGTGCCAGATATCTTCATCAGTCTCAAGCATTACCCCGATCTTCCCGTTGCCGATGTCCCTGTCAAGAATCCGCATGATACCCCGAAGAACAACCGTCTTTATCCCTATTTCGTTCAATGAAGAGTGGTTTGTCCAGTATTGGACAATAGGTGATTCTGGGTGTCAGCACCGTCACCAAGATATTAAATACGGCCTTCAACTCTGATTGATTCTCAATGGCGAAAAGTTATTTGGTCCTTGAGGACGGAAGCGTGTTCGAGGGAGAGCCCTTCGGATACAGGGCATCGGCGACCGGGGAGGTAGTTTTTTCCACCGGGATGTCAGGCTATCAGGAAAGCCTTACGGACCCGTCGTTCAGGGGCCAGATCCTCGTCATGACCTATCCTTTGATAGGCAATTACGGTATAAACGATGATTTTTGCCAGTCAGGGTGCATCCATGCGAGAGGGCTCGTGGTCCGCGAATACTGCAGAGAGCCGTCGCCGATGTACGGCGGGCGCACTCTGGACGACTTCCTGAAGTGCAACAGGATACCCGGGATATCCGGTGTGGATACAAGGGACCTCGTGATAAAGATAAGGACCATGGGCACTTTGAAGGGGGCCATAACCGAGGACAGGGACGGAATAGACGGCTTGGTGAAGGAACTCAAGCGCATGCCCGCACCGTCGGAGAGCAACCTGGTGGCCGAGGTCACATGCAGTTGCATACAGGAACACGATTTCGGGAAGGACGTCCGCGTCGGACTTCTGGATTGCGGAGAGAAGAACGGGATACTCAGGGATTTATCGCAAAGGTTCGATGTCACCGTGTTCCCTTACGACACTCCCGCGGATGTGATATCCGGGAGCAAGGTCAAAGGGGTCCTCCTGTCGAACGGGCCGGGAGATCCCTCGCATCCGGCGATACTCAAGACGACGGCAAGGACGGTCGCAGACCTCTCGGCGGAGATGCCGCTCTTCGGCATCTGTTTCGGAAGCCAGATCGTGGGTATCGCCATGGGCGGCAAAACATACAAAATGAAGTTCGGTCACCGCGGAACGAACCAGCCGGTGAAATATGACGGGAGGGTCTACATCACATCGCAGAACCACGGGTTCGCCGTAGACGAGAACAGTCTGGAAGGGAAGGATATGGTGGTGGACCAGACGAACGTGAACGACGGCACGGTGGAGGGCCTCAGGCACAGGGACCTCCCGATATTCACGTCGCAGTATCACCCGGAGGCATCACCCGGGCCCTGGGATACATCGTTCCTGTTTGACAGGTTCGTGAAAGTAATCAGGGAGGGGCACCTTTGAAGAAGAACTACAAGAAACTGATGGTCATCGGCTCAGGTCCGATAATAATCGGTCAGGCGGCCGAGTTCGATTTTTCCGGAACGCAGGCATGCCGCTCTTTGAGGGAAGAAGGGTATTCGACCGTGCTCGTCAACTCCAACCCGGCGACCATCCAGACAGACCCCGGGACGGCAGACAGCGTTTATATAGAGCCTCTCCAGGCATCGGTGGTCGCAAAGATAATCGAGAGGGAAGGCGTCGACGGAGTGCTTTCCGGCATGGGGGGGCAGACCGCCCTGAACATATGCTCGGAATTGGCGGACAGCGGAGAGCTCAAGAGGCTCGGCGTATCGCTGATCGGGACGCAGCCGGAAGCGATCGCGATGTCCGAAGACCGCGAACTCTTCAAAGAGACCATGGAGCGGATCGGCGAGCCCGTGCCTCTGAGCAGGAGCGTCAAATCGATACACGAGGCGATAGAGGCCGTCAAAGTGATAGGCAAATATCCGGTCCTTGTAAGGCCGGCATACACGCTCGGCGGTACGGGCGGCGGGATAGCCTACAACGAGCAGGAACTCGCGGACATATGTGCCAGAGGCCTTGCGTATTCCCGCATACATCAGGTATTGATCGAAGAGAGCGTGCTCGGGTGGAAAGAGTACGAATACGAGGTGATGAGGGATTCCAAGGATAACTGCATAATAATATGCAACATGGAGAACCTTGATGCAATGGGCATACACACCGGGGAGAGCATAGTCTGCGCCCCGTGCCTGACCCTGTCCGACAAAGATCACCAGAGACTGAGGACGGCATCGCTCAAAGTGATAAAGGCACTGAACATCGAGGGCGGATGCAATGTGCAATTCGCTTTCAACCCGGAGAACGGGGACTACAGGTTGATCGAGGTGAATCCGCGTGTGTCAAGGTCATCCGCACTGGCATCGAAGGCGACCGGGTATCCCATAGCACGCGTGGCGACGAAGGTCGCCGTGGGGTACACATTGGACGAGATACCCAACAAGATAACCGGCACGACATATGCGGCATTCGAACCGGCGATAGACTACGTCGTGGTCAAGATCCCCAGATGGCCGTTCGATAAGTTCCGCACGGTCGACAGGCATCTCGGGACGCAGATGAAGAGCACCGGGGAGATAATGGCCATCGGCCGCACGTTCGAAGAGGCCATGCTCAAAGGCCTGAGGTCGCTGGAGATCGGCGTGAAAGGTCTGGACAGCGTATGTATGACGGACGCGGAGATAACGGAGGAACTCACACATGCGACTGACAGACGCATATTCGCGATAGGGGAGGCACTGAGAAGAGGCTGGGAACCGGAGAGGATCGCGGATCTCGCCAAATGGGACGTGTTCTTCGTGAACAAACTCAGGAACATAGTCGAGATGGAGAAGAAGATAAAGGACGGACCCATGACGGCCGACCTCCTGAAAGAAGCGAAGTACATGGGATTCTCCGATGATAAGATCGCGGAGCTGACATGCAGGTCCGAGGCGGATGTCAGAAAAGACAGACTGTCGGCGGGCGTGGTACCGGTATACAAGATGGTCGACACCTGTGCGGCGGAATTCGTTGCGGAGACCCCGTATTTCTACTCTTCGTACGGGAGATCGAGCGAAGTCAGGAAGGATGATGACAGGAAGAAAGTGCTGATCGTAGGAGGAGGGCCCATAAGGATAGGGCAGGGGATAGAATTCGACTACTGCTGTGTGCACGGAGTCATGGCTCTTCAGGAAGAGGGGGTCAGCGCGGTTATAATCAACAACAATCCGGAGACCGTTTCCACCGACTATGATATCTCGGACCGTCTGTACTTCGACCCCATAACGCTCGAGGACGTCCTGAATGTCATCGAGGCCGAGGATATAGACGGCGTGATAGTCCAGTACGGCGGACAGACCAGCGTGAATCTGGCGGTCGATCTGGAAAGGGCACTGGAAGGCAGGAAGACCGGTGTTCTGGGCACAAGTCCCGATAAGATGGACGTTGCGGAGGACAGGAGAAGATTTTCCAAACTCATGGACGAACTCGGGATAAGACAGCCCGAGTCCGGCACGGGTTACTCTTTCGAAGAGGTGAAGGATATCGCGGAGACCATAGACTATCCCGTGCTCGTGAGGCCGTCGTACGTCCTCGGCGGAAGGGCAATGGAGATCGTATACTCCACGGAAGAACTGAAGACATACGTCGAGACCGCGGTGAAAGTCTCCAGGAACCATCCGATCCTTGTGGATAAATACCTGACCGAAGCGATAGAGATCGACGTCGATGTGGTATCGGACGGGAAGGATGTATACATCGGCGGGATAATGGAACACATCGAGTATGCCGGATGCCATTCCGGAGACGCGACGATGGTCCTGCCGCCTTTCACGCTTTCCGAGGAGATAATCGAAGGTATAGTGAAGACCTCCGAGAAGGTCGCCCTGGCGCTGGAGATCAAAGGGCTCCTCAACATACAGCTTGCGGTAAAGGATAATGAGATATACATGATCGAGGCGAATCCGAGGGCATCGCGTACGATACCCTTCATCTCGAAAGCCACGGGGATACCTTTGGCGAAGATAAGCACGAAGATAATGCTCGGTAAGACCCTGAAGGATTTCGGTCTGTCCGGATACAGGGCCATCGACCACTATGCGATAAAAGCCTCGGTCTTCCCCTTCCTCAAACTGCCGGGCGTGGATTCCATACTCACGCCGGAGATGAAGAGCACGGGGGAGGTCATGGGGATCGATCAGGACTTCGATGTCGCATGCTATAAGGCACTGACCGCGGCCGGTAACAAACTGCCGACGGAAGGGGGAGTCTACATAACGGTCAACAATTCGGATAAGGAAAGGGTCCTGCCCGTGGCCAAAGAACTTGCCGGAATGGGATTCCAGATATATGCCACGAAAGGCACATCCACATACCTGAGGGAGAACGGTGTCGAGACCACGACCGTGTTCAAGATAGATGACAACATGAAACCCAATGCGATCGGTCTGATGAGAGAGGGCAAGATAAATCTGATAATAAACACGCCGTCGCAGAAGTCAGGTGCCGTGAGGGACGGGCATAAGATGAGGAGACTGGCGGTCGAACTCGAGATACCCTTCCTCACCACGGTCCAGGGTGCGGACGCGGCCGTAGGTGCGATGAAAGTGGCAAAGGATCAGAGCTTCTCGGTCATGTCCATGAAGGAGTTCCACACGCTCTGATCTTTATTTCTCTGCGCTGTTCCTGGACCTGAGCGCGACGAGGAATATGGCAAGCACGACCACCAGGATCGCCAGTATGATCAGGAGTATGGGCACGATGCTCTCTCTCGGCTCGGGATAGTTGTTGGATGTCGTGAATGTCGTGTCCCCGGTCACAGTGAAGGATGTTCCCGCATTGTACGGCACACCATCCATCTTGATGGTCGGAAGCTCCGTATGTCCGGATGCCAGCCTGATGCCTATCGTCATCTTGGAGCCGTAGACACCGACCAACTCGGCTGAACTCCCCTTGTCGATGCCACCGACCACCCACCTTATACTGGGGTCATTGGCCAAGACTATCGTATAGTTCCGCGGTTCCCGTTCCGCATCAAGAGCCCCTATACTCCCGATCTGTGCGGTCGTATCAGGGGTGATGACATTCTTGTTCGAATCCAACCAGCCTGAAACAACACAATCCTTGAGGCCGGATGTCGATGGTAGGACGATTGTCCTCTTC
>JAITTK010000069.1 GCA_031287135.1 Candidatus Methanoplasma reticulitermitis | reverse complement strand
GAGAGCCCACCGCGCCGGGACAGATCGGCTTGGAGGAGATGTCGCGTCTCGGGGACCATCCGATGATAACAGGAATTCTCGGGCATCCTCTGGACAAGACCCTTTCGCCCAGGATGCACAACACCGTGATGAAAAATAAAGGGATTCGGGGGATCTACCTGAGATTCGATACCGACGATCTCACGCACCTCGGGGATATCGTCAGGGATTATGACATCAGGGGCCTCAATGTTACCATACCCCACAAATCGGCCGTATTGGAACATCTCGACAGTTCCGACGGGGATGCGGAAGCCGTGGGTGCGGCCAACACCGTCCTGAACGATAACGGACACCTCCGCGGTTATAACACGGATGTGACGGGGATAGAATGGGCCGTCAAGCAGGCGGGATTCGATCCGAACGGCAGGAGGGCGCTCATAATGGGTTCAGGCGGAGCGGCCCGGGCGTGTGCGTATGCGCTCGGGAGGAACGGTTGCCGTGTCACGGTGACCGGCAGGAACGAGAACACCTCCCGTTCCCTCTGCCGCGACCTGGGGTGCGAATACCAGCCGAAGGAATCGGTCCCGGTTATGATGTACGATCTGATCGTAAACTGCACACCCGTGGGGATGTACGGAGGAGGAGAATATCCGATCGGCATATGCCATCTGACAAGGCACCATACCGTGTTCGATATGGTCTACGGTGCCGAGACCCCTTTGATCTCGAAGGCGAAGGAGGCCGGCGCGGGCGTGGTCTCAGGGGAGGACATGCTCGCGATGCAGGGCGCGGCATCGCTGGAGATATGGACCGGGGAAAAGGACCTTGTCACACATATGAAGGAGGCTTTGCTCTGATCGGTAAAGGCGTATCCCACGGGGCCGTGACCGTGATCAATGCCATGCCGTGCGGGATGGGAGCCACCATCGGCGTGACGCTGAAGACATCATCGAAGTTCGAGAACGAGGCCGACGGAAAGGCGGTGACGATATCGAACGATCCGTCAGAGGATCCGGTGATGGCCGAGATATGCGTCTCCGAAACATACAAGAGGATGAGACTTCCGGAACCTGACGGATGGAGCCTTGACATATCATCGGAGATACCGATATCCCGCGGACTGAAAAGCTCGAGTTCCGCATGCAATGCGATAATATCCTCCGTCCTGAACTCGGAAGGCTTCGACATGGACGTTATTGACAGGATAAGGCTGGGAGTTGACTGTGCCAGAAAAGCCGGGGTCACGGTAACGGGTTCGTTCGACGATGCCTGCGGGTGCGAGCTCGGGGGGCTTGTGATCACGGATAACGGAAAGGATACGCTGCTGTATCGGCGCGATATAGGAGAATACGACGTCGTGATACATGTTCCGGCGGAGAAGATAAGGAAGACCGGGCTTCCACTCGAGAGACTGCGCAGCATGTCCTCCGAATCGGAGCGTCTCGTCGAGATGGCGAAGACCGATCCGTTCGGGGCTATGACGCTCAACGGAAAGCTGATAGCCACGGCCTCCGGGATAGACGATCGTGTTTCCGGCCTCGCCATGGAAAACGGTGCGCTGGGGGCGGGGATCTCCGGATCCGGGCCCGCGACGGCTATCGTCCTTATGTCGGGGGATGCCAAAGGTTTCATAGAAAGAACAGGATTGGACAATGTGATCATCACGCGTACAAGGAGGCCGTTATTATGAAAGTATCATTCAAAGGAGGGGACATTGCGGGGACATCGGGTTGTCCCCCGTCCAAGAGCCACACCCACAGGGCGTTCTTCATCTCATCACTGGCCGGAGGGGAGAGTATGATCACCGATTGCCTGCTGTCGAACGATACCGAATCCACGCTCAGGGCCGTGGAATCCATAGGTGCGGAAATCACCAGGGGAGAGGACGGCATATCGGTGAAGGGGGGGAGACTCCATGCCCCGGAAGGGATCATAGATGTCGATAATTCCGGAACCACCATGAGGATCTTCGCCGGCATAGCATCTATGTTCGACAGGAAAGTCACGATAACCGGTGACGAATCGATAAGGAAAAGGCCCATGGGGCCGTTGCTTGACGCACTGGGCCGGATGGGCGTCGCATGCTCTTCGGACGGCGGCAGACCTCCAGTGGAAATAAAGGGGTCTAACAAAGGCGGAAGAGTGACGATAGACGGCGGCATCAGCTCTCAATTCATAACCTCGCTGCTCATTGTCTCGCCCATGCTGCCGAATGACACCGAGATAGAGATCGGGGGAACCATGGTGTCCGGACCGTACATAGATGTGACCGTCCATATGATGGGGCTGTTCGGCGCGAATGTCGTCAGAGAGGGCAACATATTCAGGATCGAAGGCGGTACGGGATACAGGCCGTACGATTACAGGGTGCCTGCCGATTTCTCATCGGCGGCATTCCTCCTTGTCGCGGGCGCTCTCGGCGGGGAGGTGACGGTGAACGGACTGCAGATGGACGATCCCCAGGGAGATAAGGTCATCGTCGATATCCTCGGAGATGTCGGCGCATCCGTATGCGCCGGCAGGGATTCGGTCACGGTCATGAAGAAGGATCTCTTGGCAAAGGACATAGATATCGGCGGATGTCCGGACCTGTTCCCGATATTGGCCGTGCTGCTGAGCACGGCGGAGGGAAACAGCAGACTGTACGGCGCACCGCAGCTCAAATTCAAGGAGAGCGACCGCATACTCACAACGGTGAATATGCTGAATGCGATAGGTGCCGATGCGGAAGCGACCGATGACGGATGCATCATACACGGGAAGAAAAGATTGAGCGGCGGCACCGTGGAGAACGAGAAGGACCACAGGATCATGATGGCCGCGGCGGTCGCATCGATTGTGTGCGACGGCCCCGTCGTGATGGATAATGCGGACTGCTGTTCCGTGTCGTATCCGGGGTTCCTTGAAGATGCGGGCCGCCTCGGCATCAGGTACGAGGTGCTGTGATGTACAGGCTCGGCGAATCCGTCATATTCACATTGTACGGGGAGAGCCATGCCCAATACATAGGAGGTTTCCTCGAAGGTCTTCCCGAGGGGGAGGAGGTGAACGTCGGACAGATCGACGAAGAACTCGCTTTGAGGAAACCGTACAAGGGGATAGGTACCCCCAGGACCGAACCCGACGAGGTGGAATTCCTTTCCGGCCTTGAAGACGGAAGGACGACGGGTGAAAAGATACACTTCAGGATCAGGAACACAAACACGGACAGCTCGAAATACGAGGCATTCAACAGGACCCCGCGACCGGGTCATGCTGATCTGCCGGCGATAGCAAAGTTCCCCGGCCACATCATAAAGGGGGGGAACCAGTTCTCCGGGAGACTCACGGCATCCGCGGTCGTTGCCGGCAGTATTGCGAGGCAATTCGTATCGAGATACGGGATCTCGGTGGGTTCTTTCACGAGATCGATAGGGAGAGTCAGGGATGACGGGGACAGGGGATTCGACGATGCCGTCGCTTCCAGAAGTAACCCGACCAGGGCTTCGACGAAAGAACTGGACTCGATGATGACAAAGGAGATACTCGATGCGTCGGCGGACGATGACAGCGTCGGCGGAATCATAGAGTGCATTACCGTTGGTCTCCCGATGGGTTTCGGGGGGACATGGTTCGAATCCCTGGATGCCCGGATCGCGAATGCGGTTTTCGGGATTCCCGCGTGCAAAGGCATCGAGTTCGGAAAGGGGTTCGGACTCGCGGAGATGAGAGGGTCGGAGAGCAACGACCCATTCTGCTTCGACGGCGGGATAAGGCTCCGCTCCAACAACATGGGCGGAATACTCGGAGGCATGAGCGACGGTGCCCCCATGGTCTTCCGCGCGGCTTTCAAACCTACCCCGTCCATAGGAAAAGAACAGGACACCGTGGACCTGGAGAAGATGGAGAATACCAAGATCAGGATCGAGGGGAGACATGATCCGTGCATCGTGCCCAGGGCGGCGATAGTGGTTGAGAGCATGACATGCCTCGTCATCGCCGACCAGATACGGGGTGACATCCTTTGGAACTCGAAGAACTGAGAGATGAGATAAAAAGAACGGATATCGAGATACTCGTTCTCATGAAGAAGAGGCTCGATCTTGCGAAGGAAGTCGGTCTCTGCAAGATCAAAAGCGGAAAAGAGATCGTGAACTCCTCCGTTGAGGACGAAGTCGTCGACAGATACAGATCGTTCGCCGAAAAGAACGGCATGGACCCGGACCGTGCCGAAGATGTATGCAGGATACTTATCGGAGAGTCGGTGGAACTGCAGAGATCCCTCAGATGATCATTCCAGATATGCGCCGTTCGCACCGTTCGTGACCAGTTTCCTGTATCTCTTCTGCACACCGGTCACCGGACGTTCGACTGTATCCACCTTCGAAAGACGTTCCTTCATCTCTGCATCGGACACCTTCACGTTAAGTTTCCTGGCCGGTATGTCGATCTCTATTATATCATCGTCCTTCACGGCAGCTATCGGCCCTTTCTCATAGGCCTCCGGCGAAACATGGCCTATGGCCCCGCCTCTGGTGGCACCGGAGAATCTCCCGTCGGTGATGAGGGCGACGGAATCCCCCAGTCCCCTTCCCATTATCAGGCTTGTGGGGGACAGCATCTCAGGCATCCCGGGGGCCCCTCTCGGCCCTTCATATCTTATCACGACGACATCGCCAGAGACGATCTTACCAGCCAGTATCGCATCGGTGGCATCGCTCTCACGATCGAATACCCTCGCTCTCCCGGAGAATCTCATCATCTTCTCACTCACCGCCGCCTGTTTTATGACCGCCCCCTCCGGTGCAAGATTCCCTTTGAGGATCGCTATACCTCCCTGCATGTGATATGGGTTGTCCAGAGGCCTGAGCACATTGTCATCCTTCACCCTGCCTTCCCTCGCGATCTCCGCTATACTCTTCCCGTTGACTGTGGGTGCATCCTCTATCATGTCTTCCAGCCTGTTGAGGACCGCGGACATCCCGCCTGCGTTGTCCAAATCGTGTATCGAGAACATCCCGGCCGGTCTTAGGCTGGTTATGTGCGGTACCTCCCTTGAGATCTCGTCGAACATATCCAGTTTGACATCATGGCCGAAATCCTTCGATATGGCCGGTATATGGAGTGCGGTGTTCGTCGACCCGCCTATCGCCATGTCGACGCGGATGGCGTTCCTGAAAGACTTCATGGAGACTATGTCCCTCGGTTTGATGTCCTTTCTGACGAGTTCGACTATCCTTTTGCCGGTCTCCCTGGCTATCTTTAACTTCTTCTCATCCACGGCGAGAGATGTGCCGCATCCCGTAAGACTCATGCCGAGGACCTCCGTCAGACAGGCCATCGAGTTAGCGGTGAAAAGGCCCGAACAGCTCCCTATCCCCGGGCAGGCTGCGCATTCGATGGTCTTTACGAACTCTTCGTCCACTTTTCCCGCGGAATACGATCCTAGTGCCTCGAACACCGACTGAAGATCGAGATTCTCCTTGCCGTCGAGACGGCCGGTCTCCATCGCGCCTCCCGTGACCATGATCGAGGGAACATTCATCCTCCCTGCCGCCATGAGCATCCCGGGTGTGACCTTGTCGCAGTTCGTGATGCCCACCCATCCGTCCAGAGCGTGGCCTTCTACCATCACCTCGCAACAGTCCGATATGACTTCCCTCGATATCAGGGAGAATCTCATGCCCTTATGCCCCATGGCAATCCCGTCGCAGATCGCCGGGACACCGAATGTGAACGGCTTCCCCCCGGCCTCGATTATCCCCTCTCTGACAGCCTCGGCTATCTTGTTCAAATGTATGTGCCCCGGTACGATGTCGTTCCATGAATTGGCTATGCCTATGAACGGCTTTTCGAAATCCTCATCCGTTAACCCGTCTGCTCTGAGCAGGCTTCTGGCAGGTGCGCTCCCTATCCCTTTCCTGACGACATCGCTTCTCATTCGAATCAAACCCGTGCCTTCACTTAGCGGGATGATATGTAAATAATTATCTGATATGCTATCCGTGCAACCGGGTTTTCCGGACACTGGTGCCGGCTTTGCATTTCGCATGTGCGCCGAAGATCAGCGCATCCGTTCAATGCGCTCTTCCGCTTCCCTGTAAGCTCTGACGGCGGCCGATGGGTCCGTGGTCCTCATGAACCCGTTCCTCATGCATATCCCGGCAGCCTCCGAGCCGAGCACGTCGAAGAACAC
>JAITTK010000047.1 GCA_031287135.1 Candidatus Methanoplasma reticulitermitis | reverse complement strand
GTAAGAGGTCTGTGTATACCGTATCTATCCCCAGCGAGTCAGCGACATGCTCACCGACCCTTCCGACATCGCCGGTGAGCATAGCTATGTTCCGTATACCGATGTCCCTCAGAGCGGAGACGGCGGCTTTCGAATCCTCCCTGATCCTGTCCTGTATGATCAGACAGCCCATGTACTTCCCGTCAACGCTCACATGGACACCGGTGCCGAAATCATCCGGTCTTACGAAGTTTATGCCGTTCTTTGACATGAGCGACTCGTTGCCGACGAGAACCTTCCGACCGTTCACGATGGTCATTATCCCGTTGCCGGCGGTCTCTTCGGAAGACTGGACTATCGAACCGTCCATATCCTCCCTGTACGCTTTCCTTATGCTCACGGCAATGGGATGGTTGGAATGGAACTCGGCATATGCGGCGATCCTCAGAAGCTCATCTTTCCCGATACCGTTGGGGATGATCCTCTCGACCTCGAAAGTCCCTTCCGTCAAGGTCCCGGTCTTATCGAAAACCACCGTATCCGCCCCGGCAAGAGCCTCGAGGTAGTTGCCCCCCTTGACCAATATCCCGACGCGCGAGGCCCCTCCGATACCGCCGAAGAACGCCAGCGGTATGGATATAACAAGTGCGCACGGGCATGATATCACCAGGAACGTGAGTGCCCTGTACACCCACATGCCGAACGGATCGCCCAGTATCAGCGGGGGGACCGTTGCCAGCAGCAGTGCCGAGAGGACAACGAACGGGGTGTAGTATCTGGCGAACTTCGTGACAAAGTTCTCGGACTTGGATTTGGCATCATATGCGTCCTCTATCATGTTTATTATGCGGCTGGCCGTGGAATCCGAGTACAGCGATGTCACCCGCACAGTCAGGACCCCGTTCGCGGATATGCAGCCGCTCAGGACGGTGTCACCGACGGAAGCCCTCCTCGGAACGGATTCTCCGGTTATCGATGATGTGTCCACCATCGAGGACCCGTCAATGACGATGCCGTCCAGCGGTATCCTCTCCCCGGGCCTCACAATGATGATATCGTCAATACGGACATCATCCGGGGCAGACACCGTGACCTCTCCGTCGACCATAAGGTTGACCCGCTCGGGCAGAAGGTCCACCAATGAGGATATGGACCTGCGGGAACGGTCGACGGCATACCTTTCGAAAAGCTCGCCTATCTGATAGAACATGAGCAGGACCACACCTTCATGGTATTCGCCTATCAGGAACGCACCTATCGATGCAACCGTCATCAGGAAATTCTCGTCCAGCGGCCGTCTGTTGTATATCGCTCGTAGGAAATCGATGAATACCGGGTATCCCACCACTACATAGGCGATCAGATACAGGATCAGGCTCATGTCCTCCCCGATACCGGAGAACATCCCCGCGACGAGCAATACGCCGGATAAGATGATGCGAAGGATCGTGTCTGTTCCGAACACGTTCACACTCTTCTCAGTTTCACATGCGGTTCGATTTTCCTGACGAGCCTGCCCACTTCCGGCTCGATCAGGTCGATCTTCGATTCGTCCGCTTCCAAGGACAGCTTGGCGGTCATGAAGGATACCTTCGCGGATTCCACCCCGTCTATCTTTTTCAATGCTTTCTCAATGCTCACGGCGCACGAGGCGCAGCAAAGGCCGTCAAGCCGGTATGTATACATCATCTCATCACTCTCTCAGATGTTCCAGTGCGATCTCCAGTATCTCTTTGACATGATTGTCGTCAAGGGAGTAGTAGATGTTCTTGCCATCCCTTCTCGATTTGACCAGATGCGCCTGTCTCAGCGTCTTCAATTGATGTGACACGGCCGAAACGGAGATCCCGAGGATCTCAGAGACTCCGCGAACGCATATCTCCCCGCCATCCATCGACCACAGGATTTTCAGGCGTGTACTGTCCGAAAGCATCTTGAAAAGATCCGACAGGTCGTAGACTGTCTCGTCCGCCGGCATGTTCTCTTGTGCTCTTTTGAATATCTCGTTGTGATGCGAGTCGCAGCAATCCAGTTCTTTAGTCATGTACACCTCTACAATTGAATACTTGAACAATTGTTCAATTGAATAATATGATATAAACATTACGGTGTATGGGCAGATTCGGAGAATGTATATATCCACGTAACCGGTTGCATTCCATGGTGTTCTGATGGAGACAGGTCTCGGGAAGTTCGCGAAGATGCAGCCCATCTTCATCATGTTGGCCGCAATAGCGGGTATTGCGCTCGGACAGATATCGTTACTTTCAGACAACGCCGGATGGCTTATAGAGCCGTTCCTGATGGCACTTCTGTTCGTGGTGTTCCTGAAGATCGATCTGAAGGACATCGGCCGTTCATTCAAAAATGTTCGTTTCTCAGCCGCATCCATAATCATAAATTTTGTCTGGACCCCCTTATTTGCAGTAATACTCGGGTACATGTTCCTCGGCGGGTTGGATATGAGGATCGGTTTCCTTATGCTCCTGGTGACCCCCTGTACGGATTGGTATCTTGTGTTCACGGGCATGTCAAAGGGTAATGTTTCACTGAGCACATCCATACTGCCGACCAATCTGATCCTTCAGGTCCTGTTGCTTCCGGTTTATCTGTTCATGTTCCTCGGGACCGGGTCCTCTTTCGACATGGCATCCATAATGGTAAGCATAGTCGTGGTACTGGTCATACCGTTCGCGGCGGCGAACATGATCAAATATGCTGCGGGGAACCGGAGGGGAAAGGAATTAATGGGCACAATCATGGAGAAACACGGGGATAACACCCAACTCGTGTTTTTGTGCCTGGCCGTACTGGCGATGTTCACTTCCCAGGGCGATGTGATTGTGGAGAATCCGGCGGTCCTCCTGCAGATGCTCATACCGTTGGGCATATTCTTCGCCGTAAATTTCATATTGGCCAGGATGGTGGGGAGGATGTTGGGGTTCGGGTTCGATGACACAACATCGCTGACATTCACCACTCTTGCAAGGAACTCGCCGCTGGCGCTCGCAATCGCCGTCGCGGCTTTCCCCGATTCCCCGCTCATAGCGTTGGTCCTCGTGATAGGTCCGCTGATAGAACTGCCGGTCCTTTCTTTGGCATCCGCCGTGGTCCTAAGGATGAGAGCGCGTACGGAAGAGGCTGGTTTTTCCCCGATCGGCAGATGATGTCTCCGCCTCATGGTAAGTTTTAAATGCGGTCAAACTGCATATTCACTGCAGAGGTGGTAAAAATAGGTAAATTTGTCGTAAAACCGGCCAAGAACGGTATGATGTTCAATCTCATTGCAAACAATGGCAGAGTGATATGCACCTCCCAGGTTTATGCGAATGAGTCCTCGTGCATGAGCGGCATCGAGAGCGTCAGGACCAACAGCAGATCGAAGATAGAGGACCAGACCGTTGAAGGATACAAAAAGCTGACTAATCCGAAATTCGAGATATTCCTCGACAAGGTAGGCAAGTATCGTTTCCACCTGAAAGCGATGAACGGGGAGATAGTTGCGGCATCCCAGGGATATGTGACAAAAGAGTCATGCAAGAAAGGGATGGCCAGCATATCCAAGAACGCCGCCGGTGCCCAGATAGTAAAAGAAGAATGAACCGGGAACCGAGAAACCTCTTCAATCACTTTTGTATATAATCTTCCGACATGAATGCGACGCAATACCGCAGCACCCATACGCTCGCCTCAAATCGTCCGTTCGTATCTGCATCCGGATGCCGTCCCGATGCATCCGGCATGCAACATATCGGAAACCGCTCCGCGGCCGAACACAGCCGTGATCGTTTCTTTTATTGTCGGAGGAGATAAAGAACGGGGCGTGTCCCCGTTACGATATCAGGTATCGGCGGCCTCAACAGATTCATCGGACTCTTTCTTCCTCATCCGTTTATATGCCCATGAGATCAGCGGAGGAGCTATTATCGAAGTGGCCAGCGTCATAAGGATTATCGTCGTGAATAGGGATTGGGTGAACACTCCGAGCGTCAGACCTATGCTCGCCACGATTATCCCGACCTCCCCCCTCGGTATCATGC
>JAITTK010000004.1 GCA_031287135.1 Candidatus Methanoplasma reticulitermitis | reverse complement strand
CTGGACAGCACAAGAACGGCAATGTTCAAGGGTGTGAGGGGAGGCAGGATCACGCTGCATCTCAACAAACAGGTCGCATCTGTCGGAAAAATCTCCTTCGCGGAACCGAATGCGGTTCTGGGAACGCTGCAGGTCACTATCGGGTGCGAGGACCCGGAGACGGTGATAGACGGCATCGCCCCGAGGACGGTAGACGGAGAAGAGGTCAGGGCATGATAGGGATCTCCTGCACGCAGTTCAGCGTCCATGATCCGAATAAGATAATGGATGCGGTGTCCCGGGACTTCGGACTATGGGAGATATTCTCCGAGGCAGATAACACTATAACGAAATTCTCATCGAGATTCGATGACATGAGATCGCGATTCTCCATGGAATACTCTGTCCATGCCCCCATCTGCGATATAAACATCGCGGCCGTGAATGATAAAGTGAGGGAGACCTCCGTCAAAGAGATGATGGACACACTGGAACATGCGAATCGCATGGGGATAGAGATGGTAACGATACACCCGGGGGTGTATTCGATGGTCTTGGACGGCCTGAGAGGGAGATCCGGGGAACTGGCAAAAGATTCCCTGAGGCGGATCGAGAAAGCATCCGCGGAGACAGGGGTCACGGCCGCGATCGAAAACATGCCTTCGTTCGCGATAATGATGGGTCAGACCCCGGAAGAGTTACTCTGTCTGATAGACGGTACGGACCTCAAGGTATGTTTTGACATAGGGCATGCCAACACCATGGGGGCGACGGACAGATTCATCGATCTGCTGGGAGAAAGGATCGCGAACATCCACATCCATGACAACAACGGCGATGTGGATGCCCACATGACGATAGGGGATGGGAATATCGATTTCATGCATGTGCTCTCAAAACTGAAAGGATGCGGAGGGAACTATATCATCGAGTCCCGCACCCTGGAATCAGCGATCGAATCCAAGAAACGTCTCGAAGCGATGATGAGAAAGGTCTGATCATCGGTTTTCGGTGTATCGGTTGCGGAATATTGGAAGTGTATCTATCAGTTCCTTCGATTCCGAAATCCTTACAAGGATATAGTACAGGGCGGCGAGTCCGGCCGCGATCAAACAGAGAGAGACGACGATTCCGAATCCCCCGATACCCATCCAGTCGAAGGATGACAGATAGTTGTTTATGAAATGCAACAGGATCGTGGCGTACAATCCGAATCTCACGAATATGTATCCGAGGAATATGCCCATGATCGCAGCCGTCAGAACCTTCCAGGCTTGATCCTCCCAGCCGGGGTAGTGTGCAAGACCGAATATGGCCCCCGATATGATTATGAACACGGCGGCCGCGGTACTCATCCCGAACCCCCCGAACAGGCATTTCAGAGACTCTTTCTTTCCGGTAACCGCAAGGGAGATCAAGGTCATGGGCACGCCGATGTACAGGAGGCGGGTGATGACCTCCTCCCAGACGGCCGCATCTGCCAGCAGGAACATCTGTTCCGTCTTATCCCCGAATGACGGGACCGTCGCTTCATAGCCGAAAAGGGCCATTATGAACACGACGGCGAAACTTATGAGCATCATGGCACTAAGGGAGACGGAAATCCAGAACACGGCGGTATTCTCTGCCGCATCATGCTTGGGAGCGTCTCCCGATGACAGGAACGCTCCGAAGAATCTGTACAGCGCATAGGCCGCACACGAGGATATGATCGCGATGACGATAATCCAATACGTCTGCAGGACTGCCCCCTCGAGCGAGAAGATCCTCTGAGGGAATGGCACAATGAGTATGAAGCCGGATGCTTTGTCCGAAAGGAAATCGAACACATCCAGGCTGTTGACGAAAATAGTCAGCAGTTCAAATGCCAGTATAAGGATGACGAATGAACAGACAATCAGAAGGATCATGCCCACAAAGCCGTGGTCCCGTTTTCCGGACATTTTTCCGGCAAGAGGACGGCCGCAGGCTCCGCAGAAGGCACTTCCTTCAGCTTTAAAATTCTCGCAATCGGGGCATTCATCACTCATCTTCTATCGGCATCAATATGTCCTATGATATTATTTATCCTTTCTACCTCGACCACGGCCAGAAGGGATTCCCGGTATCTTGCGATATCGGCTATCTGGGATGCGATGAACTCTTCCCTCTTTCTGTTCACCTTCCCGAATCCCTTGACCTTGTTCAGGTAATTGTCCCAGGATATGGCAAATGATTCGGGGGATGACATATCGAAGCTGAGTTTCATCCCTTTCTTGGCGAGCCGGTGCTCCTTCACGAATTCCATGGTCTTCACCGTTCTTATGTACACATCCGTGAAATCCTCGTTATTCATATCGAGAGGGATGACCTCGGCAGAGTCTTTCGAACACAGATCGATCAGTTCGCAATATGCCGGCGTGGGCGACTGGATCTCTCCGAAATTCGATAGATGGTGAACATACACCATGTCTATCTCGCTCAATTCCTGAATGTCTTCGAGTTCGCCCCTGTGCTTTATGGCGATTATTTCCTCTATTCCGAGCGCAACGGAATATGCCTCGTACTTCCCGTACGCCTCTCGGACCTTCTCCGCTTCCGAGACAAGCCCCTTCACCACGGGGAGCAGGTCTACCTTGCACTTACCGATCTCGATGGATATCATTTCTTGGTGCTCCTTGAAAGTACCAGATCGGTAAGTGCGTCTTGGTCGTCTATTTTCTCCAGTTCTTCGCTGGTGACGACCGCCGTCGAGTCTATGTTCTCTGCCGAACGTTTCCGTTCGACTATCACCAATGAATGGTTCCCGGCGATTTTTGAAATCTCCGAGGCTATCAGAGCTTTTTGTATAAGTTTCTCCTCATCGGTGCCGAGTCCGGTGAGGATTATCGTCTGTCTGCTCCTTGTTATCGCTTCGAAAGGACTCTTTATGACCGGCGTTATCGCAAATCCGATGTCGAGCATACGGTTGAGTGCATTCGATTCCGTCCTCTTCCCGCCAGTCACCTCATATTCTTCCGGCTTTTTCTCGCTTTTGTATTCGAATGGGTTTATCGACTCTATTATGGGTGCCTGGAGGAATTCCTCGAGCCTCATGGCCGCATCGATCATGGCACCCATGCCCGATTCATACATCTGTATGGTGCGTCTGGACACTCCCGCCGTCTCTGCCAGGGTGCCCAGGCTTATGCTCTTGCTTTCCCTGACCTCCTTGAGCATGTTGCTGTCTATCCTGACGTAAAGTCCGCCGGGCGCTGCGAATATGAAAGGCGGAACCTCTTCGAGAAGATGTTCGGCAAGGGTCTCGTTAGAGATTATGGGGATCTTGAATCTTGAATATACGATGCCGGCCTCCAACGGTCCGGAACTGGATGTCTCGCCGATGAGCAACGGGGTCGCCTTCAGCGCGTCGGCCAAGACCTTCATGTCCTCGGCGTTATCCCTCGAGAACGCATCCACGTTGCTCAGGACCTTTACGATTATAAGCGTGTCGTCTTTCCTTCCGACGATATCGAAGCAGATGCTGCGCAGGTTGAGCGCCGAGGAGATATCGAACCCGGCCTTTGCCAATACGGCCCTTGTGGTGTTTATAAGGTCCTCTCTGCTCATAATGTAAAAGAGGTTGTTCTTCTATATAAAACAACACACTGTACAAAATTTGTAAAAAGGGTTTTACGTATCGACGGACATCTCACTGTACGTCGATCCTTTTCTTCGAATCAGGCGGTACCATCGGAGTCAGGGTGACCTCCAGGATCCCGTTGTTGTACTCGGCCTTTGCGGAATCGGGATCGACGTCGCACGGGAGTGCCAGCGTCTTGGAGAACCTCCTCTTCTCGGTATCGACATTCACGGAGATCGTGCTCTTCGTCCCCTCCAGCACGATGTCTTCCTTGGAGACCCCGGGGATCTCGACGATCGCTCTGACCACGCCGTCCTCGAGACTGACATCGGTCAGAGGTTCCCCGATCATGTCCGAGGAGAGCCCCCTGTCCCCGACAGAGTTCCCAAACTCTTTCACATGCCGATTGCCCTCGGAGTCCTGATACATGGTGTATCCGTATGTCTTCACATCCGCTCCCCGGAGGTTTTCCATGTCGGAGAACATCTTCTCCATCCTTCTTGCCATCGTTTCGAAACTTCCTCCGAAGAGGTCGTTCCACAAATCATCTGTATCCATCTATGTTACCTCCTTTGACCTGATATCCGTAGTCCTTGAGTTTCTGAGACGCCTGCGGTCCGAATTTCTCGATGGACGATATAAAGTCCCTCATCTCCACTTTGCAGTTCTCTATCTCGTCGTCTGCAGGTACCTTCCCGGGCTTGATTATGCGTCTGACCGCCGTCATTACGGCCTCGTTGCATATCGCGGCTATGTCCGCTCCGGTGCACCCGTCCGTTTTGTCCGCAAGCTCCTTGATCGAGACGTCGTCTGCCAAAGGTTTCTCTTTGGTGTGTATACCGAAGATCGCCATCCTTGATTCGTGGTCCGGTGCCCCGATGTACACGCTCTTGTCGAATCTTCCCGGTCTGAGCAGTGCCTGATCCATTATGTCCGGCCGGTTGGTCGCCGCTATCACGACGACGTCATTCAGGGATTCGAGGCCGTCTAGCTCCGTCAGCATCTGGGATATCACTCTTTCCGTGACATTGCTGTCACTCCCGGTCCCCCTCTCCGGTGCGATGGAATCGATCTCGTCCATGAAGATCACGCAGGGTGAAGCCTGTCTCGCCTTCCTGAACGTCTCCCTGACGGCCTTCTCGGATTCTCCCACCCACTTGTTGAGGAATTCCGGTCCTTTCACGGCAATGAAATTCGCTTCAGATTCCGTCGCCACGGCCTTCGCGAGCATCGTCTTCCCGGTTCCGGGCGGTCCGTACAGCAATATCCCCTTCGGGGGTTTGGCGTTCATGTGCTCGAACACCTTACCGTACTTCAGAGGCCATTCGACGGCCTCCTTAAGTTCCTGTTTGGCCGATTCCAGTGCGCCTATGTCCTCCCACTTCACGTTGGGCTTCTCTATCAGGACCTCCCTCATCGTGGACGGCTGGAGGTCCTTCAGGGCCTCCCTGAAGTCGTCTTTGGTGACTGATATCATATCCAATATATCGACCGGTATCTCGTCGGTCTCGAGGTCGACCTGCGGCAGTATGCGCCTGAGGGCGGCCATCGCCGCTTCCTTGCAGAGGGCCGCGATGTCCGCTCCCGCATAGCCGTGGGTGCGGTCCGCGAGTCTCTGCAGATCGACATCGTCCGAGAGCGGCATGCCCCTCGTGTGTATCTGGAGTATCTCGAACCTTCCGTTCCTGTCCGGTATTCCGATCTCTATCTCACGATCGAACCTTCCTGGCCTCCTGAGGGCCTCATCGATCGAGTTCGGTCTGTTGGTGGCACCGATCACCACCACCTTGCCCCTCGAATTCAAACCGTCCATCAGGGAGAGGAGCTGCGCGACGATGCGCCGTTCCGCTTCTCCCGTGACCTCGTCCCTTTTGGGGGCTATGGAATCTATCTCATCGATGAAGATTATACTCGGGGCGTTCTCCTCGGCCTCTTTGAAGATGTCCCTCAGTTTTCCCTCCGATTCGCCGTAGAACTTGCTCATTATCTCCGGCCCGCTCAAAGATATGAAGTTGCTGCTCGTCTCTCCGGCGACGGCCTTCGCGAGCATGGTCTTCCCGGTCCCGGGAGGGCCGTGGAGGAGAACCCCTTTCGGGGCCTCGACACCGAGCCTTTTGAACAGTTCGGGGTGTCTGAGGGGCAGTTCGATCATCTCACGTATCTTGGCAACTTCGTTACCCAGTCCTCCCAGATCATCGTATGAGACCTGCGGTACTTCCATATCCGTGACGGACGCGGGCTTGTCCGATATTTTCACATCCGTACCGGAGGCCATGATGACCGCGTCGCCGGAAGGCGAGAACGATGTCACCACAAGGTCGATCTTGTTGCCCATGACGTTGAGGGTCAGCACGTCTCCTTTGGCGAAGGCCCTGCCCTCCATCACTTTGCTCAGATATTCCTCCCCGCCCTGAAGCCGCAGCTCCTCGGTCGGCGAGAATGTGATCTTATCCGCGTTCTTTGCGGCTATCTTCTTTATTCCGACGCGCTCGTCTATCGAAGTGCCGGCATTGCGCCTGGTCGAACCGTCTATCCTTATTATCCCGCGGTTCGCATCTTCGGGCGTTCCCCTGAGCACCTTGACCACGGTTTTCTTGGTACCGTCTATCTGTATTATGTCACCTGCCCTGAGCTCGAATATGTCCATGAGCTCGGGATCGAGCCTCGCTATTCCCTTTCCGGTCTCTCCGGGTTTCAGTTCCGAAACTTTTATCGCTTTCTCACTACTCATTGTTCAATACTCTCCCTGGCTTTTTTGCATCTCAATTCGATGTCATCCAATATCTTGTTCATTCTGTCTTCTCTCATGTTCATATTCTGGGACACATCCCTCAGGTCATGATCCGGGTAATTCAGCATCGTGTAGAGAAGACTCCTCCCGAGATAGTCCAGATCCTCCGCGGCCGGACTTTCCATGAATGAACGGATCATGACGTTGCGTCTCCGGATCATCGCGGACCTGAGTTCCTCGAATTCGCTTATCTGTCTGTCGATCTCCGACAGGCTTTCCCTGATCCCGCGGAGGTCTTTATCGCTGTTCCCCGATGTTGTGTCGTTCTCCTCGGGCTTCGAGAGGGTTGCCCTGAACATCCCGTCGCGCATATCCACCGTGAGAGTGAACTCCGCGGCCGGACGGTACACTATCTTGTCCGGCCCTCTGTGCCCGGTCTCCCTGCGACCTTCCACAAGTCTGCTTTTCTCAAGGATGTCCAGGTTCTTCATTATGGCCTGCTGGCTCACTCCCAGTTCCTTCGAGAGTTGGAGCGGGTAATGAGGCTCTCTGACGAGAGCAGTCAGTATCCTGCGCCTTGTGGGGTTCTCAACGACCGATAGGATTGTGTCTATGTCATTCATATTATCACATAGTTGTTAACTTTAAGTTACTAACCATAGGTTAATGTTCTGGTAGTATTTAAATAAGACTCCGATCAAAACGGCTTCCGTCAATCAGGCCCATAGAAAGAATGATGTATAATATTATACATCAATGTACATATAGTTAAATAAAAGAATCGTGCTTTGCAACCATATGGCAATCGCAAAAGATATCAGGATAGATCTGTCGCCGGAGGATATACCCAAGAGATGGTACAATCTGGCGGCGGACATGGGGAACCTGGAACCGCCGCTCAATCCAGGGACCGGGAAGCCGGCAACACCGGATGATTTCAAGGCGATCTTCTGCAAAGAGATCATAAGGCAGGAAGGTTCCGCGGAACGTTTCATCGACATCCCGGAAGAGGTGAGGGACAATCTGATATATCTGAACCGCCCCGCACCTCTCCAGAGGGCATGCAGGCTCGAGAGGTATCTCAAAACACCAGCCAGGATATACTACAAACGGGAGGATATGAGCCCTCTCGGCAGCCACAAGGGCAACACCGCCCTTGCGCAGGCTTATTACAACGCGGAGGCCGGGGTCCACACACTGACAACGGAAACCGGAGCGGGGCAGTGGGGCACGGCCCTGGCAATGGTCTCGAATCTTTTCGATATAAACACGACCGTGTTCATGGTCAAAGGCAGCTATGAGCAGAAGCCTTTGAGGAAGATGCTCATGCATACATACGGCGCAACGGTGCACGCGTCGCCCAGCGCTCAGACGGAATTCGGAAGGAAAATCCTGAAGGAGCACCCTGAGACCACGGGATCGCTCGGGATGGCGATATCGGAGGCCTGCGAAATGGCCGCGAAAGATGCCGAGACATGTTACTCCCTGGGCAGTGTGCTCAATCATGTCATGCTGCACCAAACGGTGATAGGTACCGAGACGATCGAACAGATGAGGATCGGGGAGATCGAGCCAGATTATATGATAGCATGCGCCGGAGGAGGATCCAATTTCGGCGGGTTCATATTCCCGATGCTGGGGGAGAAGATAAAAGGCAGGACGGATTGCAAATTCATAGCGGCCGAATCGAAGGCCGCCCCGTCCCTGACGGAAGGCGAGTTCAAATACGATTTCGGCGACACCGCGGGATTCACGCCTCTGCTGATGATGTACACCCTCGGACAGGAATTCGTTCCGAAAGGGATCCATGCCGGCGGGCTGAGATACCACGGCATGTCCCCTCTGGTGTCGGCGGCGATGAATCGGGGCATGATATCGGCGCAGGCATACGAACAGGTGGAAACATTCGAGGCGGGAGTGACGTTCGCCAGGACCGAAGGCATAGTTCCCGCACCGGAATCATGCCATGCGATAAAAGCCGCGATCGACCAGGCGCTGGAGTGCAAGAGGAAGAAAGAGGACGGCACGATAGTGTTCTGTCTCTCAGGCCACGGTATGCTTGATCTTTACGGTTATGAGCAGTACCTTAACGGAACAATGCAGAGTTCCTCGATATGATCTGTCGGTTCTCCGGTGGAAACCAGAGCAAAACTGGAGGGGGGGGGGGAACCCCCTCCCCATTCACAACAATTTTGATCCTTCTGTTCATCCCGGATTCGCCGCAGGCGCGATGCGTATTTGGCAGCGGATAAAGCTTAATCGCATCCAATTTGAAAAATAGATTCTTCAACACCGGAAGTGAAAACCCTTCAACATCGGAAGTAACTAATATAGCAAAATCAACCGTATATCATGGATAAAACCTATTTGAAGAGAATCGTAGACTCACAACTCGACGAGCGCCTTCAAAGAATGGGTGCAGTGCTGATAGAAGGACCGAAATGGTGCGGGAAAACGCGCACAGGCAAAGAACACAGCGCAAGCATGGTGAAGATGCAGGACCCCGCCGATGGCCTGTGATACTGAATGACGGTTTGTATTCTCCCGACATATGAACATCCCCCGAATCTATGCGGTCTATCGTATGTATCGAATATATTTCCATGTTATCACGGGTGCTCTGCAAGCACTCTCAGATGGCATCCGTATCGTTTTGTTTCCTATGCTGCCGCCACCGGCCGGCATGAAGTCGGAACATGCGGGCCGCACGGATGGCGGCAATGGGTCGAGAAAAGACAATTCCGCCCGTTCCGGTCGGAAAGCCACATGTTCTCCCGTATCGTACAGCATCTCTCGGGTATGCGGTGGGTTTCCGCCGCATACCGTGCAGAACAATAAAATACGAACACACTTCTGCTGAGACAGATGCCGGGAGAACTGTTCGAGGACACCGTGGTCATCAAAGACCAAACGGAAGGTACCCAACTGTACAACAAAGGGAACTTCGGATATCCCATGAGGGGGGGAGGTCTGGAACTCGATCTCATAGAGGCGACATTCCTCGCGGAGTGCGACAGATTGCAGATAACGAGCGGCGGATCCCCCGTATCATTCAGAGAGATGTTCTGCCACTCATCCAAACAGTATGAAAGGTTCGATATCTCGTATCTCGTGTACCGTGACATAAGGAACCGCGGATTCGTCGTGAAAGCCGAAAGCGGACATTTCGACTTTTCCGTATTCCCGCGAGGGTCCACCATGAGCAACTCCCGTCCGCAGTATTTAGTCAGAGCCGTCTCCGAAAGGGATGTTTTGGATCTCGATATGTTCTCGGAAGAGGTATCGCACACCGAGGACAGGGGAAAGAGGCTCCTGTACGGGGTGGTCGACGAGGAAGGCGATCTCACATACTATCATATGTCCGCGAAGGACCCCGGCGGCCGTTCCCCGCATTCGTCATCCGAAAATGTGGCCAGAGGGTATCTGATAGGCGAAAGGGTACTGGTATTCGAAGAGGGCCAGATAGAGCATCTCAGAGGAAAGGGGTTCTACGGGAAGATGATGGGCAACGCACTTCAGCTGTCGCTGATAGAGTGCTGTTTCATCATGGAGATGGGGGACCTGGAGGTCGTATCGCAGTCCGGGGAGCTGATGTCCGTCGGGGATATGGCGGACATGGGGATGAAGTCCCAGGAAGAATTCGATATCAGATTGGGTGCTTTCAGGGATTTAAGGAAAAGGGGCATGGTCGTCAAGACTGGTTTCAAGTACGGTGCCCATTTCAGGGTCTACGAAGGCACGCCCGACGATGACCACGCCAAATATCTGGTTCATGCCGTACCTAGCAGGAAGACCATGATGTGGCCGGAGATATCCAGGACGGTGAGGCTGTCGGGCGGCGTGAAGAAGGAGATACTCTTCTGTCGCACGGGAGAACCCATGGAATACCTCGAGTTCAAATGGTTCAGGCCTTAAAGAATTGTAAGATGTTTGCGATAAACGGTTTGATCAGAGAGTGATCTCGATACTGAGTTTCTCCGTGAGTTCCTTGTACCTGTTGCGGATGGTTACCTCCGTGACCCCCGCGACATCCGCGACCTCCCTCTGAG
>JAITTK010000001.1 GCA_031287135.1 Candidatus Methanoplasma reticulitermitis | reverse complement strand
GTGTACGGCTTCTACATCGCCCACCAATTTGAACTGGTCCGCGATCTCATTGAAACCTTCTTTCCTGGCGGTCTCTTCGAACTCCTTGTACATCTGCGTGTGCTCGTAGTTCTCTCCGGCCGCCGCATCCTTCAGATTCTCCAGCGTCTCCGGGACACATCCGCCGTGCAGGGCTTTGAACCAGAGTTTTGCATGCTCTCTCTCGTTCTCTGCAGTCTCCAGGAATATGTCCGCTATCTGGTTGTATCCCTCTTTCCTTGCTTGTGAAGCATAGAACGTATATTTGTTCCTGGCCTGGCTCTCACCCGAGAACGCGGTCAGGAGGTTTGCCTCCGTTTTTGATCCTTTCAGTTGCAATTATTCACCTCGTGCCCAGTAGGGATTCTCTATAAAATAATGTTTCTGTATCCGTTTTTTGTGGTCGCTTATCTACGGAACAGCGATCTCTTCCTGAGGTTCCCATCCGAATCGAATTTCTTCTCAATCAGGAGATCGTAGTTCTTCTTCGCGGACGCGTTATCCGGTTCGAGTCTGAGGAGCATCTCAAGCTCCGACTTGGCCTTTTTGTAATCTTTGAGGTCTTTCAGCAGAAGCACGGCATAATTCTGACGGTATTCCGGTTTCCGGGGGTTCAGAGCTATTGCCTTCTCGTAGTACTCCGCTGACTTCTTGAAATCTGTCATCTGTATCCTGAGGAATATGGCATACGCATTGTAGAGGTCCGCATCGGGGGAGATTCTGAACAACCGCTCGTAAAGTTCACACGTCCTCTTGTTATTCTTCTTATGTTTGGCAAGGACCGTCACCATCGCTTTCATCGCTTCTGTGTTCTCGGGTTCGAGGTCGAGGACGATATCCATCTGCATCAGACCGGCCGCGATGTCCTTCATATCGTATATCAGTGTTCTGGCCAGCTCCATCCTCGTTCTGATGTTGTGGGGGTCCGTCTCCAGATATGATTCCAGTGTCTTCACTGCACCCTCCGCGTTACCGCTGCCGGACTGTCTCTTCGCTTTGGATACGGCCTCATGCTCCCGGTCTTCCATGCATCGATTAGGTATGGTGCGTTAATAACACTTGTGAGACTCATAACCGGTCTTTTGACATCAGATAACTTTTTATGATGCCGTTTTTGAACCCTCTGTAGTACGTGTTGACGTATACGAATGAGGTTATGATCGATATCATCCCCATGAACGAAACATAACCCACATACGTTGTCACTATCCTTGAGAAATCCATCCCCAGATATACAGACAGGGTCAGGAGCATCATGAAGAACGTTATCGCAAAGAATCCCTGATACAGCCTGCCCCTCATCCCCTTCCATAGGTAGAAATCACGTGGGGCGGACGATGTAACCTTCGCGCCTATCGACTTGACTATGCTCCACGGGATGACCAAAGGTGATATGAAAAGAGAGATCAGCATCCCCAGGAGGAGCATCTCCTCGAACGGTATTATCTGAAGGAACAGCGGGTTGATGAAGATATACGAGCATATGACGATCCCGAGCAGGAACAGACTGAACGCCGTGTTCCTGAACAGTTCGACATTGAATCTCCCATCTTCCTCATCCGGTTCGAATTCTACAGATTCGATATCGATTATGTCGGGTATCTGGAACAGCCATTCCGGGATGTGGTTCTTCCTCTTTTCCGAAGGATATTCCAACGATCTCAGCACTCTGTAGAAATAGCTCCTGAAGTATCCGACTATGACGGACACGACGCCGTACGCAACGAAGAATATCATCAATGTCAGGGAGTACGCGCTCACCAGGAATGATATCAGATCCGTGTTCTTGCCGAAGATGTCGAAATACTTCACCACGAATTCATCGAACCCTATGCCCGAACCTGCAAGATAGAGCAGACTGCCTACGAGAGCCGGGGCCGTTGCGATGATCAGGACGACATATTTTCCGGCAATGACCCCTCTGTCCGAAAGGATCACACAGGCCATCCCCAGCACTATGAATCCCAGAACAAATCCAAGACACAGCCCGAAAAGTATACCCGCGAATTCAAAGTTCTTCAGATAAATTATCAAAAATACGCTGAATATCGAGCATATCACTACGAACCATGGGAATATCTTTGTAATTAGCCTGTCCAATTTGTCCTGTTTCGTATCCTCATCAAGGTTGATGACCGTCCTCAGATAAGCCACCGGTTTCGGGACCTTCTGTCTTATCCTGTCGGACGCCTCGCTCATGATCATCTAATACTCCACCCACGTATTATAGTTATTCGATAGTTATATTATCGGAAAACCAATGTGGGGACATGGAAGAGAAGAGGGGTCTGAAGAACAGGGGATACTCTCATGCCGACGTGGACGAGAGACGGACGGCGGTCGAGAAGTTCACGGGAACCAGCCTCGAGAACATATCAAAGTATTGTTTTGATTCCGAGAAGGCATCCAAGAACATCGAAAACATGATCGGTGCCACGCAGATTCCTCTCGGTTTCGCCGGCCCGGTCATAATAAACGGTGACAATGCCAAAGGAGAGTTCATAATCCCGCTGGCAACAACGGAGGGGGCACTAACCGCATCTGTGTCCAGAGGCATGTCCGTGATAAATGACGGCGGCGGTGCCAGGGTGAGGGTTTTCCAAGACGGGATGACCAGGGCGCCCGTGTTCAGGACGAACGGGCTCGACCACTGCGCGGAGATCATGGATTGGATCGGGAAGAACACGGAACTGCTCTCCTCGGTTGTGAGCACGACGACCAATCATGGAAAACTCACGTCCGCAGAGCCTTTTCCCGCCGGCAGGAACCTTTACATACGTTTCACATACGAGACCGGCGATGCCATGGGCATGAACATGGCGACCATCGCCACGGAAGCTGTCTGCAAGGAGATAGAGAATCATACGGGGGCCATCATGGTTTCCGTGTCCGGGAACATGTGCAGCGACAAGAAACCGTCGGCGATAAACATGATCAGAGGGAGAGGTAAGACGGTCATCGCGGAGGCTGTCATTCCGAAGGATGTGGTCGAGAAGAGGCTTCACGCCTCGACCGAATCCATCGTCGAGACGAACATAAGGAAGAATCTTATCGGCAGTTCCATGTCGGTCACCCTGGGGGCGAACGCGCATGCCGCGAACATGGTCGCCGCCATCTACATCGCAACCGGGCAGGACCCCGCCCAGGTAGTGAGCGGAAGCATGACGACCACCATGTGCGAGAACGTTGACGGCGACCTGTACATCGCTATCAGGATGCCGTCCGTGGAGGTAGGGACGGTGGGGGGAGGTACCAGACTGCCGTCGCAGGCGGAAGCGCTCGCCATGATAGGATGCCTCGGTGACGAGAAAGCCAAAAAACTGGCGGAGATCGTGGCGGTGACCGTACTCGCGGGAGAGCTGTCCACTCTGTCCGCACAAGCCGCGGGCCATCTCGGAAAAGCACATCAAGAACTCGGACGCTGATGAATATGCCAGTAATCAATTTCAAATACGGCGATCTGTGCTCTCTGTTGGGTCAGAAGGTCCCGCATGAAGTGCTTATCGAAAAGATACCTCTGATGGGCGCGGATATGCACCAGACCGATGGAGAATGCGAGGACATGTCCGTGGAATTCTTCCCCGACAGACCTGATCTTTTCTCGGTGGAAGGACTTGCCAGAGCTCTGCGTGCGTTCCTCGGTATCGGACCATCCGTCAAGAGGTATGATGTGGAGGATTCCGAATATGTTGCGACCGTCGAACCTTCCGTGCTCGGCATCAGACCTCACTTCGCATGCGCGGTCGTGAAGGATCTTGAAATGTCGGAAGATGTGATAAGGTCTATGATGGAGCTTCAGGAGAAGCTGCATATGACAATAGGCAGAAGAAGGAGTAAACTGGCAATCGGCATACACGATCTGGACAAGGTATCGTCACCATTCAGATACACTGCGGTCATACCGGATGAGGTTTCATTCGTCCCGCTGAACCACACCGAGAAAATGGACCTAGACGGGATATTGAGATCCCACGACAAGGGAAGGATGTATGCGCATCTGTTGGAGGGCATGGAAAGATATCCGGTCATCTTCGATAGGAACGACAACATACTCTCGTTCCCGCCGATAATAAACGGGGCGCTGACCACAGTCACCACGAACACAAAAAACGTATTCGTGGATGTGACCGGTAATGACTGGAAGGCGGTGAAAGGTGCATTGGATATAGTCGCGACGGCCCTTGCGGAACGAGGCGGCAGGATATGCAGGGTCAGGATGGAAGGGGAACAGCAGGGATACTCACCCGACCTGACCGAGAAACCGTATACGATATCCATGAAAGAATGCAACCGATTCCTGGGCCTCGACCTTAAGAAAGAAGGTATGGAGGAGGCCATCAGTAAGATGGGTATGGATGTCGCGATCAGCGGAGACGGTGTCACCGTCTCGATACCGCCTACAAGGCTGGACATAATGCACAAAGTGGACGTGTTCGAAGATGTCGCCGTGGGATACGGATTCGAACATTTCGGAGGCCCGTACACCACCGGACAGACGGTCGGGAAGCTGGGGGATATCACCTCCATGTCAGACAGGGTCAGGGACGTGATGATCGGACTTGGATTCACTGAGGTCACCACACTCACACTCAGCAACCGGAGGGATGAGTTCGAGCTATCCGGTCTTCCGGTCAAAACATCAACATGCATAACCAATCCGATAACAGAGGATCACACATGCCTCAGATCATACCTCATGCCGAGCCTGATGAGGATACTCCGGCATAACAAGCACAGAGACCTCCCGCAGAGGATCTTCGAGATCGGTTTTGTATCCGACGAGCATCACACCGTACCGCATCTCTGCGGAATGGCCACAGCATCCAAGACATCATTCACCGAGATCAGATCCGTGACCGATGCCGTGATGAGGGAGATGAACATAGACTGTGAAGTGTCGCCTTGCAATTACAGGGCCTTCGTGGACGGGAGGGGGGCATTTATCTCATCAGGAGGAAAAACCATAGGTTTCTTCGGCGAAGTCTCGCCGAAGGTCGTTACGGATTACGACATAACACATCCGGTGATGATGTTCGAGATCGGCCTTTCAGACATAATGTGCGAAAAGGCCGGGAGGCTGTTCTGATATGATAGACGTCGGAGACAGATTCCCCGAATTCGTATTGAACGATGAAAACGGGGAACGGTTCGACAGCAGATCGCTGGACGGCATAAGGTATGTCATATATTTCTACCCCAAAGACGGAAGTTCCGGATGCACTCGGGAGGCTGTCGATTTCTCAGCACTGTATCCGAAGTTCATGCTGAGGAACATTCCGGTGATAGGCGTCAGCAAAGACAGCGCTGAATCGCATATGAGATTCAAAGAGAAGAACTCGCTCAAGATCAAACTCCTCAGCGATCCGGAACACGAACTCCAGGAGAAAGTCGGTGTCCGGGGTAAAAAGATGATGTATGGAAGAGAGGTCACGGGGACGATACGGTCCACATTCATCGTGGGAAGGGACGGCATCGTCGAGGCCGCATGGAAAGGCGTCAAAGTGCCCGGTCACGCGGATAAGGTTCTCGAGAAGGCGATCTCCCTCATAAAAAGCTGATCACAGTATCTTGTCTAATTCTCTGAGGATGTTTTCCGCGTCACCGACGATCAGCTCATCGGCTATTTCCCTTATCGGTGCGTCAGGGTCGCTGTTCACGGCGATCACTCTCCTTGCTGTCATGATACCGGCCTTGTGCTGTACCGACCCCGATATCCCGAATGCCAGATATATTTCAGGAGAAACGTTCCTCCCGGACTGTCCGACCTGCCTGCTCTGAGGAAACCAACCCTTCTCGACGAGCGCTCTTGAGCACGATACCATACCGCCGAGTTTCTTCGCGACGGACTCCGCGAGGCGTATCGTATCCTTGCTCTTTATCCCGTTCCCGAGGGAGATCAGTATATCGGCCTCCGTGATATCTTTTTCATCATGGTATTTTCTCTTCGAGCTGATTATGGTCTTGAAGGAATCTCCTTTGTACTGCCAGTATATGACCGTCCCAGTGGCATCATCCGATATCTTATTCGGCGGGAAGGTCCCCGGTCTGACCGTGGCCATCTGCGGCATGGACTCCGATGTGATGGTTGCCATGAGATCTCCTCCGAACGCCGGTCTGGTCATCTGTAGGACGGAGCCGTCCATCGACAGTTCTGTGCAGTCAGCCGTCAGTCCTGCCCCGAGCGATGCCGCAAGGCGCGGTGCGACCTCTCTGCCGCGAAGTGTCGCGCTCATCAATATTATCGAGGGATTGATGCGCTCCGCAATGCTCCTCAGGGACTCGCAGTACGCCTCTGGATGAAAATCGATCAACCTCTTGTCTTTCACGTGATACAGAGTATCCGCGCCGTACGAGAAAGCCTCTTTATAGAGCGGTTTCAACTCCGTGTCCCCGAAAACGACTCCGAATATTCTTCCGTCGTATATCTCCCTGGCCTTGCTGAGTATCTCCATTGAAGAGGGTTCGAAGGAGACAGGGTCCCTTTCGGATATCTCCAGCCAGACCATCAGTCCGTCTGCGGTCGATGTTCCCAAATCATATTGCTGGAGCATTCCGGGGGGGAGTCTGCATTCATCACTATTATCACAGGAACCTCCGGTGCAATTTCCATCGCAGCCGTCCGTCACCGCACCATCCCCTTTATGTGTTTGGCCGCTTCCGTCGGATCGCCGCCGTCGGTCAATATTCCTCTCCTGCTGATCGAGACCGGTCTGCTGGATGTTATCCTCGTTTTTGAGCCTTTCAGACCGACGGAGAATGTTCCGAGGCCTATATCCACCCTGTCCAGCTTCTTTATCTCGGTCCCTGAAGCTCTTATATAGTCGGCCACCGAAGGCAATCTGGGATCCGTCTCCCCTTTTGATACTGAGATAAGGTCGCCTTTTTTGAGGGCACATTCCCTCTCTTCGTCGTAGTAGTTCTGAACCGCTTTCCATCCGTCGGAAAATACAAGATCCTCGGTGTAATAGAATTGGCCGCACCCCATCATGGAGGCCAGTTCGGCCGGGACTTGCGCCGTATCGCCGTCCATCGCCTGTCTGCCGCAGAATAACAGGTCATGATCCGGGATGAATTTCTTCAGAAATGCGGACAGTGTCTTCGCAGTCGCATACACATCCGCCCCGGCGAAAGCTCTGTCCGTGAGCAGGAAGGCCTCGTCCGCACCGAGTTCCAGACACCTGAACAACGCACTCTCCGCCTGCGGCGGGCCCATTGTAACGACGCTTATGATATCGCCTTCCCCTTTAACCCTGCATGCCATGTCCAAAGCGAATTCGCAATAGGGGTTCAGTATCGATGGCACCCCCTCCCTCATGAGGTTTCCGTTCTCGTCAGTGCCGACGGATGACGTATCGGGCACCTGCTTTACAAACACGACGAATCTCATCTCTCCACCATGTTCCCGGGACAGAGTATCCATTTTGGATCGATGGCCTCCTTTGTCCTCCTTATCTCTTCAGCCCCTTTATTCCCGTACATAAGTTCTATGTATTCCCTCTTTATCTTCCCTATGCCATGCTCTGCGCTCGGTGATCCGCCAAGTTCTATCGCTTTAACTGCAAGTTCCCGATACGCATTTTTAGCCTTTTCCAGGTCTTCCATGTCTTTCAGTATGATCTCCACGTGCAGATGACCGTTCCCTATGTGGCCGAATGTCACATGATCAAGACCGTATCTTTCCAGCGTCTCCGAGTAGATATCCATCATCCTGTCCAGATTATCCAGCGGGACCGACATGTCCGTGCCCATTTTATGTATTTCTGGATCTTCGCCTTTCAATCCCGCGACGTATTCGAATATCGTCTGTGGCACGGAGTGCCTGAATCCGAAGAACCTTTCCCTGTCACGGAGTTCGTGACCGCACCAACTGTTCTCAAGGGATCCGCCGTTCGCTTCCGAAAGTTCTCCGATCTCCATGTATTTTCTCATCAACGCACCGTCGATCGGAAAGTCCATGAAAACCGCCGATCCCGCATCTTCCGGGACATCCGGCATCTGATTCATCTTCGGGTCCCTCTTTCTGGCCGCCCTTATGAGATCGAGGGAACCGGAATCGAAATACTCGATGAATTCAGGCTCCATACCGGATTTTTGAATATCTTTGACAAATGAATATGCAGAACCGTTGTCCGGGAAGAAGAATATGTTCGATATAAGAGGATGCCATTTCGAGATGTAGAGATCGGCTTCGGTCAACACTCCGAACATCCCTTCGCTGCCGATGAACAGATCCACAATATCCATGCCGTCCCTGGCCATTATGCCCGTGGAGTTCTTTACATTCATATTATATTCGTAAGAAGGAAGCGGTACCTCCAGTTCCCTCTTATCGGTCTTGAATCTGAACAGTCTCCCGTCAGCTTTGATGTCTCCCCTCTTCACATCGATGATACCGCCGTCCGGCAGCACCGCCCGTATCCTTCTGACCCAGTTTCTCGTGGGGCCGTATTTCAGGGTGCGGGGGCCGGAGGAGTTGGCCGCGATATTGCCCCCCAGCGAACTGTTCAGTTCCGTGGGGTCTACGGGGTAGAAGAAATCCGTACCTTCGTTCAGCAGATCGCCGACGGCATCCTCCGTTATGTTCTGAAGATTCGAATAGGACCTCTTCCTCAGAACCTCATTCAGCTCCCTAACTGTTACCGCTGGCTGCAATCTGACATAATAACCGTTACTGTCCTTTCCGATCCCGATTATCTTGTTGAGTCTCTCCGTCGTGAGGACGTCGCCTCCGAACGGGACACATCCTCCGCACATTCCGGTCCTCATCCCCGATATCGTCAACGGCCTGCCCTCAGAGAAGTGTTCCTCAACCGTCTTCACAACATCCTCTTCGGTTTCAGGGACGAATATTTCATCCGCATCACCTGTTATTTTGGATTCATCCCTCAAATATGGGGAATCGGATGAGGCCCTTCTCACGACAGACGCCATATCTCCTCCATACGCGGGATCATCGCGGCCGTAACCGACTGTTCGGTCAGCGTCTTCCTGTCCAGCAGGCCCTTGCTCAGCAGCCCGACCGCGCCCTGTCTCCTCCCGATGTCACGGCAGTTGTACAGCCTCTTTACAGCCTCTCCGACCGTCATGCCTTCCGATACCAGTTCCGCCACCTTATCCGGGTATCTGAAGCCCGGTCCCACCCCGACGGTCATCCTGCCGTCCCGATCGAGTACTGCGCAATACTGGAAATCGTACAGACCGTCATCGGTATCGAAAACTCCGGCCTCTATTCCCACGGACATGTCATGGTCCCCGATCGCCTGTTCGGCACGGTTCAAAGCGCCTGTTCGGGTTTCCGGCCCTTTCGGTTGTTCCGGAACGCCGCTCTTCACATCGCAGGGTATCACCGTGACATTCCCGAATATCCTCTCCATGACCGTTCTCACAGCTTCAATCTTGATCCTGTTGAGAGAACCCACCGCAATCCTGACCGTACCGCGGCCGCCGTCCCTCGAATACTTGCCGTTCATCACGCCGGTGGAACTTATCTTCTCGTTATCGTACGCGCGGACGAACGGGACCGTGATGATATCAAGAGGACGCACCCCTCTGGAGATGCGTTCCGCGTTCAGCAGTTCCCCTCTGCTCTCAGTCTCTTCGGATACGATGAGGACATCTGCCGAATCCATGATGTCTCTCGGCCCGTAGATGTCCTCGATCTCCGTCACCTCCCAAGGCTTGTCCATTGTTCTCAGGAAAGACTCCACTTCTTTCCTGCGGATGCTCAGGGGGATCAGTTCGCGTCTGCCGTCCGCGGCCATCTCGTCCGACGTTATGCCTATGATGACCGCATCCCCTTCATCAAAGGCCCTCCTTATCAGCCGTTTATGGCCTTCGTGTAGGATGTTGAAAGTACCGGCAACTGCTGATTTCATTCGATTCCCCTTTGATTGTGAATCGAAGTCGGCAATAAAAATGATTCTCATTGCGCCATATAATACACGGCGGCCGCAGCGATGGTTACACCGACTATCAGAAGCCAGACTAGAAATAGCTTTCTTATCTTCTTTTTGGCTTCCGACCCGGCAGAGCCTCTGCAATCTTCACCACAGAACAGTCCGTCACCCGTGAAGGCCTTACCGCAATTACGGCAGTGCTTGTGCTGCGGTATCTTCTCAGGCTGGTCGGTCATGCATCCTAATAACCTGTCCGAGATAAAAAGGTTCAGGATGCGTTCCTGTCCATCTCGTTGTGAACAATGACCATGCAGTGGTCCGCATGCAGGCTGTGCGGACCGAGCGATATCGTATCCGGAGATAAGGACAACAGCGTGCTTTCCTCTTCAGATGTCAGATCCGTGCTGTCGCTTATGACGAATACGGGGTCTTGCGGCAAGGCGTACGACCTTATGTCCGTACCATCCTCCTTCAGGTACACGATCCTGCCTTTCTCCGAGAGATGCGACATAACGTCTGAAAATGACATTCTCGATACATAAACGCCGGGCGATGATCTCATCTCCTCGCCTTCCGGTATCTTTTTCAGCAGTGCGTTCCTTATGAGGGAGGAAGTGCTCCGCTCGTCCGGGTTCAGATATCTCACTTCATCTCCGGAGAACCTCACGGTTTTAGGGGCATCGCAACCCCCCTGAAGCACAAGGTAAAGCTGTGTATCTTTCCTTATATCATGGCTCAGAAAGAACGCGGAATTCACACACCTCACAAGGATATCCAGACGGCCGGCCCCGCCGGAGATGTCATCAAGTTTGAAATCCCCGGTCGTCACGGCCTTGTGGCCCACGACAACAAAATATCTCATCTGATCACTGGAGATCCTGCAGACCGTCAAGATCCATGTTTCCCATCTGTTTCATGAGCTGTTTACGCATTTTGCGGTCCTTTCCGATGGATCCCATCATTTTTTTGCTTTGGTTGTACTGTTTCAAAAGTCCCTTCACCTCGCTCGCCGGAACACCCGCACCGATGGCGATCCTTTCTATACGCTTTCCTTTTATCAGATTGGGTTCGTCTTTCTCTTCCCTTGTCATCGAATCCATTATGACTTTATACCGCGCGAGCCTTTTTTGAGACTCCTCGTAATCGATCTTGTCTCCCATGTTGCCGAGTCCCGGCATCATCGACATTATCTTCTGGAGTGTTCCCATCTTGCCTACAGCGGCCATCTGCTGATACATGTCCGAGAGTGTGAACCTCCCGGACAGCATGTTCTTCGCGAGCTGTTCTATCCCCTCTTCATCCCCTATCTCGTCCTTGGCCATCTGGACCAGGGATGCGAGGTCCCCCATACCGAGCAATCTGGATATGAATCTGTCCGCATTGAACGGTTCGAGATCGCGTATGTGTTCCCCTGTACCCATGAATATTATCCTGGCATCTGTCCTCGCGACCGCCGATAGTGCGCCGCCGCCCTTTGCGGTACCGTCCATCTTCGTGAGTATGACCGCGGTCACGCCCACCGCTTTGTTGAATGCGTCCGCCTGCGGTCCGGCCTGCTGTCCGACCTGGGAATCCAGCACAAGTATCCTCTCGTCCGGTCCGGAGACGTCGGCTATATCCTTCAATTCCTGTATGAGGTCTTCTTCCAACGCATGGCGTCCGGATGTGTCGACGATCCTGATCTTCTTATCTGCGAATCTTGCCATGCCGTTCTTCACGATCTCGGCCGCATTGCTG
>JAITTK010000113.1 GCA_031287135.1 Candidatus Methanoplasma reticulitermitis | reverse complement strand
CTTCAGGATGAATATGAGTCTCTCCGACGGCAGGGTTCCGCCCCATATGCACAGCGCTCCCAGATTCTGCGCCCCTATCACGTCCGGACCCCCGACGTACAGCGAGAAATTCAGGGCATGGACGTAACGGTCGTTCCTCCTCATGCCGGCCTGGTAGAACCACCGGCTCTCGACATCCTGCCATTCGTCGAAGTCCTGTTTGGTGAAGGGGCTCATCGTAGGCACCCCCGTGGAACCGGATGAGGTGGATATGAACACGACATCCTCCTCCGGCACCGCGCACAGCTCCCCCAGGAACGAACCGACCCCCTGCGTCTCCCTCTGGGTCTTCTTATCTATGAACGGGAACCTCCCGAGATCCCCCAGCGTCTTTATATCCTCGGGCCCCACTCCCGCGGCGGCGAAGGACCTCCTGTAGTAGGGGGAGTTCTCGTATGCGAACCGGACCTCCTCCTTCAGTCTCTCCAGCTGGTATGCCTCCAGCTCTCCGCGGGGCATGGTCTCGATCTCCTTGTTCCAATATTTTCCGTCAGCCATATTATCACTGCAGATGATTTCATACTTTACAGATAGGATTAGTATTACAATGTTGTATTTAATTGAGATTGCCGATATTATTCATATGATAATGGAACAAATGACGGTCCGGGCAATCCCTCGGAATCCGCAGACGCCGATATCGTAACATCGGCATAACCCACCCTGTACCGATCCGAAGGCCGTCTTTGCGCGACTTTTTTCAGCAATATGCATACAGTATCCTCAAAACAATTCATATACTTGTATTGCAAGGGGATGACGTGGATTTAAGGTAACTCTCCTGCTGATGCGGGTTGTTTATTTTTATCACAGAGTGTTGATCATGATTTCAAACTTCAAAGATCTCGGCGTATCCGACGGCATAATAAAGGCAATGAAAGAGATGGGGTGGACGGAACCGACCCCGGTCCAGGCAGAATCGATCCCGACCGGATTGACAGGCTGCGACATGTTCGCGCAGGCCCAGACCGGAACCGGCAAAACGGGCGCATACGGGTCCATAGCCCTGGGCCTGACGAAACCCGGAAGGAAAGACCCGTCCGTGCTTGTGCTCGTACCGACGAGGGAGTTGGCCAACCAGATATACGACGAGATGTACAAGCTCTCGAAATACACGGGGCACAGATCAGCCGTTGTATACGGCGGCGTGGGTATAGAAAAACAGATCGGAAAGCTGAGGAAGGGCACGGACATCGTCATAGCCACGCCCGGAAGGCTCAAGGACCTGATCGGCAGGAATGAAGCGAACTTATCCAGGATATCCATGGTCGTGCTCGATGAGGCGGACCGTATGTTGGACATGGGGTTCGCCAAAGACCTTAATTTCATATTGGGCAGGGTCCCGTCCGGCAGACAGACCCTCCTTTTTTCCGCGACGATGTCCCCGGATGTCAAGAAACTGGCCGACCGGATGCTGAAGACCCCCAAAGATGTGATCGTGTCAAAGGACGAGGTCACGGCCGGTCTCATAAAACAGAGTTACATCGGCGTTACGAAGGACACCAAACAGAAGGAACTCCGGATGATATTGGATTCCGGCGTCTCGAAGACGATTGTGTTCTGCAAGACCAAAAGGAGGGTGAATCAGCTCTCACGCAATCTTGCCTCCGATTACAGGGTCGGGGCCATACACGGGGATGTTGCCCAGAACAAAAGGGAAAGGACCGTCAAAGAATTCAAGGCAGGTACGATAGAAGTCCTGATCGCAACGGATATCGCCGCCAGAGGACTCGACATAGAAGGTGTGGACTGCGCCGTCAATTACGACATGCCGAACGACCCGGAAACGTACATGCACCGCATCGGCCGCACCGGAAGGGCCGGCAGGGACGGGATGTCGGTGACGTTCGTCCTCGACGAGGAGAAGAGGGACTTCATGCTGGTGGAGAAACACGTCGGCATGAAGATACCCGTTCTGGACGTGCGTTCCGCACGGTATGAGGGATCCGCGGCCGCGAAGGGGGTTTCCGGCCGAAACCCCATCTCATGATACATCCTGCAGCAGCATTTCACCGGACTCCGGGCACGAATGCGCCTGCGAAGATTCCGAAATCGGCTTCATCGCTTTGAGTATATGGGCGGAGAACAAGAGGTGTATATCCCGACGGATGCGGCAAAGGGATTCGTGACAAGATGTTCGGAGTGAGAAAGAACTGCAAGGTCCATGACGGAATCGGGAACGGGACGCAGGGAGATGTCGATACTGGGAGAATTAAGACATATCTCCATGCAGACATTCCCGGAGCTGATTGTGTTCTGCATTCACGGCCGGTCCCGGCCCGGCACTTTCCAGGATCCGCCTATCTTCTCCCACCTGGCGTCGCGCATGGATTCTATGTGCCCGATGTCCTGATCGGACAGATGGCGGAAGCGCTTCTGGCCTTTTATGTAGTTCCGCAGGATGCTGGGATCCCCCATTCCGCGGCTGAGCCGGAACTCTCCGCCGTCATATTCGGCGAGCGGCCACAGGCCGCAGTCCGTCGCCATCCTTGCGTATTCTATCATCTCCTCGGGACGTATCCCCCATCCGGTCGGACACGGAGCCAACACGTGTATGTACTTCATGCCCCTGATCTCCGATGCCTTCCTGACCTTCATCATGTAATCCTCGATATACCCTACGTTAGCGGTGGCGGCATAAGGTATGCCGTGCGCGGCCACTATCTCGAACATGTTCTTCTTCCCGCTCACGTTGCCCCTTATCTTCCCCCCGACCGGAGTGGTCGTCGTGGACGCACCGAACGGTGTCAGGGAACTCTTCTGTGTGCCGGTGTTCATGTAAGCTTCGTTGTCATAACATATGTAGATCATGTCGTCGTTCCTGTCGATGGCACCGGATAACGCCTGGATCCCTATGTCCGCCGTTCCCCCGTCACCGGCGAAGCCGACAATCTGATAATCCCTCTCGCCTCTCGCGCGGAGGCCTGCCTCTACACCGGTCATCATCGACGCGGTGCCGGCGAAGGTGGATATCATGGCGTTGTTGGCGAAACAGAGCTGGGGGAAATTGAACCCCACCGCCGACATGCATCCTGCGGGCAGTACAGCGACAGCCCTCTCGCCGAGGACTTTGAGCGCTATTCTTACGGCAAGGCTGCCTCCGCAGCCCGCGCAGGCCTTGTGGCCGAAGAAGTACTCATCCTCCGTTATGTTCCGGGCGGTCGGACGGATCATACTCCGGATCCCCCCATGCCGATGAATCCGATGCCGGTCTTCCCTTCCGCCATGTCACCGAATGCATCGCGGATGTCCTCCTCCGTTATGTCCCTGCCTCCCAAACCCCCTATCTTGTTCAGCGTCGGGACGCATATCCCGGCGTTCTGCAATGCGGCGCATACGTTTATGAACACGGTACCGGCGAATCCGAAGGATATGTCCTTTTCAAGGACACATACCGATTTCGCGCCGGCGACCGTCCGGGATATCTCCTCGGCGGGGAAAGGGCGCATGTAGCGAAGGCGCAGGAGACCTGCTTTCACACCCGACTTCCTGAGTGAGCACACAACATCCCTGCACAATCCCGAGATACTCCCCAGGGTTATGAGTATGAACTCGGCATCCGCACACATGTACTCCTCCGTCAAACCGGTATATCTCCTTCCGAAGACCGCGAGGAACTCCTCCTCTGTTTCGGCGACGGCCTTTCGGGACCTTGAAATCCCTGCGTGCTCACTCAGCTTGAATGCGGTGTTATGGTCCGGGCCCGCTGAGAAACACAGGTTCCTCGGCGTGTCGAAATCGATCCTGTTCTCAGTGGAATACGGCGGAAGGAACTCGTCCGCCTGTTCCCTGTCCGGTATGTCCACAACCTCGTATGTATGGGTGAGATGGAACCCGTCGAGGTTCACCATGAACGGCGTTGAGACATCCCGGCGCTCGGCTATACGGTAGCTCATGAGTGCCAGATCAAGACTTTCCTGAGCATCCTGAGCATATGCCTGTATCCATCCGCAGTCCAGCTGCGACAGGGAGTCCCGTTGGTCCCCGTATATGTTCCACGGGAGCGCGACGGAACGGTTGGCATTCATCATGACTATCGGAAACCTGCCTCCGGCGGCATAGGGGAGGCATTCCGCCATATACAGAAGGCCCTGGGAAGATGTGGCCGTGAAGGTCCTCACACCTGTCGAGGATGCCCCCATGGCGCATGACATGGCCGAATGCTCCGATTCGACATATATGAATTCCGAGTCCAGCACCCCGTCGGCGACCATTTGGGAGAGACATTCGACGACCGTTGTCTGCGGCGTTATGGGGTACGCGGATATCACGGCCGGGGATGCCAGCATCACTCCGTGCGCGAAGGCCTCGTTCCCGGATATGAACGAATGATTCACTGACGTTCCGCCTCCATCCTTATCGCCCCGTGCACGCATATCCCCGCGCATATCCCGCATCCCTTGCAAAAGTCATAGTCCACGGACACTTTGCCGTCTTTTTTCAATATTGTGCCGTCGGGACAGTACAGGTAACACTGGAGGCACCCTGTACAGAGTTCGGGTTCGATGACGGGCCTTCTGTTCCTCCACCCAGAGTTCCTGTGTACGAGATACCCCGCCTCGTATGCCGTGCTGTCCGGGAATTCCCCGTTTTTCCATTCCGGGACGGTGCTGCGCAGACAGGGTCTCAATGCCGACACCCCGCGGCGCGGAACGCCTTCTCCGCAACCTTGATGTTATCCTTGCGCAGATGTTCCGGCAATGTGTCCTCTATCCCTTTGCGGACCGATTCGATGGATATGCCTCCGCTCCAGATGGCCGCGAGGACGCCTACCATGGCGGTGTTCGACATCGGCGACCCGAGTATCGATGCCGCCAGGGCCGAGGCGTCAAAGGAGATTATGCGCGGGTCCCCGTATTCATCGGCCGTGTTCACGAGGACCGTGCCCGTACATCGGTCGTCGATCCCGCGGAAAAGCGTGCTGTCCAGATAAACCGTGAAGTCGGCACTGGTCATCTCGCTCCTGTTCGAGACCGCTGTCTCGGACATCTTGGTGAATGCTCTGATGGGTGCGCCCCGTCGTTCCGGACCGAATGCGGGGAATGCGAGCGCACGCCTGCCCCCGCCCGCCGAGACATAGGATGCGCCCAGCAGCCGGGCGGCCGTGAACGCCCCCTGTCCGCCCCTTCCGTGCCATATCACCCCCGTATATCCGTCTCCCATTACGATCCGCCTCCGATCTTCTTTCCGCATGTTACGTCGCTGAAGACTGCTGACCCATTATTATTCATTTTTCATGTATGAAATTATGTAAATAAATAACTCTTCCTTCGGGAATCATGAATTAGGGAAATTTAAGACTGTGTGAATTCATCTAAATTATTCTTAAAATACGTTTTTTTGTAATTATACGCCACTGAATATTCTTATATTACTAATTATGTCAGTATTTTTTATATAGAATTATCATAATTTCATATCTGAAAAGTGTATAATATTACGCTTACAGACTCGGATCTACAGTGAAGAACGATCCGAACGGAGATGAGATAAATGGTAAATCTGAAAGTTATTGCTGCGGTGGCGGTTGTCGTCGTCCTTGTGGTGGCCGGGGCCGGGGTGCTCCTGCTGACAAAGGACGAGAAGAGGAACGAGGAGATCAATCTGGTCCTCGGGCTTGAGGCGGTCGGATCCGGCATATATTACGATCCGGAGAGGATCGATGCGGCGGACCTGTTCGTGACCAACCCCGACGGAACCGTCAAGGTCTTTGAAAACGGAAATGTGAAATATCGTGCAGCCGGATGGAATAAACTCATATTCGGTTCTCCCGGTGTGGTCTCCATTCAGCACTTCCAGCTGAAGACCATCGTCGAGGCGTACCTCAGCAGCCCCGATTGGGTTGAAGGTCCGACCAAAGAATACAGGCTGGTCGCTTGGCAGCAGGGACAGGACCTTAGGGAAGGAGAGGTCGGGTACATCATAACCACGGGTGCGGCATCGCAGATTCTGGACACCAAGATCAACGGCGAAAGTCTCAGGATCGGACTCACGTGGCAGCCGCAGCTTGTGAAGGTCGTCGGTGATACGCCGTACGATGTGCTTGTCAGAACGAACGAGCTCTTCCCGCACCAGACCTGCTGTGTTCTGTATGCGAACGCATCGTTCGTGGACGCCAATCCCGATGTGTCCGAGAGGCTCATATGGGCCACCCTCCAGGCTACGGACTGGCTGAACCAGGCGAAAGAGAAGGGTAAGATCGATCCCAGCGATCCGGATTACCTGAAGCTCCTCGAGATAGGGGCGAGGGTCGGCGGACCGACCTTCACAACCAGCGAACTGGCAGTGGCCATAGAGGATGTGGAATACAGCTGGGGCGATGTGAACTACAGTCCCGGTAACCCGCTCAGCGGCGTGAAATCGGACATAGCCAGCCAGATAGACATCCTGGCCCCGTTGGGCACCTTCAAGAACAGTCTCAGCGACCTCGGGTTCAGCAATTCACAGGAATTCGCGGAAAGGTTCGTGGACGACTCACTGGTCAGTAGCATCCTGAAAAACGGAAAGGACACCGTGCCCGAGCACAGCGGCAAGTACACGGTGAAGATGGGACTGATACAGGGTGACATCCATCAGCTCCCCGTCCATATCGCGAACACCGTACTTCCCGGACAGACCGAGAGTTTCTATTCCCAGGCGGGGATCGAGATCACCCAGGTGGGTTCCCCCACCGGTGCGGGAGTGCTCGCGGGGATGAAGGCCAACGAGGTCGACTTCGGAGTCAACGCCCAGCCGTCGGTGATAACAGACAACATAAACAACAAGCTCACGACAAAGGGCTGATATCTTAATCCGGGGGTCCGCCCCCGAACCTTTTTTTGCGATCGGTCGGGTCTGTCGTATTATAATCAGAATATTTTTGTCAAAAGATATTATATCAAACGATAATATCATATTTCCCCATATGGTAATAATACAATATATGGAAAAATCTGAAAGGGGGGACCGCATCTGAATTTCGCGGAGATCTACGACCCCGAGAACAGATATCACCGTCTGGCAAGGAAAACCGTGCTGGCGGCCGTATCCCTCGTTCTGCTGTTGCTTCTTTGGCAGTTCCTGTCCGTACTCATCGACAGGACCGTCGTGCCTACGCCCCTGGAGACCTGGGATGCGCTGGTGGAACTGTTCAGGATCGGGGACCCGATGAGCGGGCGCTCCGTGTGGACATACATAAGATCCAGTCTCGGGACGTTCCTTAAGGGATTCGTCCTGGCATTCGCCGTGGCCTTCCCGCTCGGTCTGATACTCGGATACTCCAAAATCCTCAGGGAACTGGTGGAGCCTGCTTTCGAGGTGCTCAGACCGATCGCTCCCGTGGCCTGGGCACCCGTCTTCGTGGTTCTTCTCGGATATGTGCTGGGACCGATGATGGTCGTCTTCGTGGGCATATTCTTTCCGCTGATAACCAGCGTCATATTCGGCGTGACCAAGATCGATCCCAACTGGATAGATGCTACCAGGACGCTCGGGGCCACGAGGATACAGACCTTTGTGAAAGTCTACATACCCTCCTCGATACCGTATCTGATGAACGGTGTGAAGACGGGTTTGGGAATAGGGTGGATGTGTATAGTATCGGCGGAACTCTATGCTTCGCCCGTCGGAGGTCTGGGATTCTTCATAAGCAACCAGGCACAGGTGGGATATTGGCCCGGTGTTTTCGCAGGCATAGTGATAATCGGTATCCTCGGCATAATAACCGTCGGTCTGTCGGACTATCTGCATAAAACGCTTTCAAAAAGAATGGGGATGGACGCATGACAGATCATGGAAAAGACGATACCGGAACACGGATACTCATAGACGGACTCGGGAAGACATACCGCAGGGACGGTAAGGACACGGAGGCCATCGAGGACATATCGCTGGAAATAAGACAGGGCGAACTCGTGTCCTTCATAGGGCCGTCGGGATGCGGAAAGACCACACTCCTGAAATTGATCGCCGGCCTCATCCCTCCGACAGGCGGGACGGTGGAGATAGACGGGAGATCATGCACAACCCCGGGTGCGGACCGGGGGATGGTATTCCAGGATTTCGCGCTGTTGCCCTGGCGGTCAGTGAGGAAGAATGTCGAGTTGGGCCTGGAGATAGCGGGCGTGCCTAAGGCGGAACGGAGAGAAAGAGCCGAGAATTACATAAAACTCGTGGGCCTCGAGAAATTCGCAGATTCGAAGGTATACGAGCTATCGGGCGGCATGAAGCAGAGGGTGGCCATAGCAAGGTCCCTTGTCGTCAGGCCGGATGTGGTACTGATGGACGAACCCTTCGGGGCACTGGACGCGCAGACCCGCAACATCATGCAGGCCCAGCTCATAGACATACTCGGAAGCACCGACCAGACCATAATATTCATAACCCATTCGGTGGACGAGGCGATATATCTCTCGGACAGGATAGTCGTGCTTACGAAACGCCCGACCACGATCCGGGAGATAATCGACATCCCGTGGGAGAGGCCCAGGGATCGCTCCGCACCGGAGTTCAATGTACTGAAGAAGAGGATACTCGACTACCTTGAAAAGGAGAACGTCATGGAGAACTGAACTCAGATACAGTATTCGGGGGAGTCGGGAACTTCTGTGAGCCTGTTCCCCGGGACCCACTTGAGCATATCCGCCAGGGTCGTGCCGTCAAGCACTTCGTCGACGGCATCGCTCAGCCTCTTCCACAGGATCGTCGTGATGCACACGGCGGAATACGGGGCCTCGGACATCTCATCCTCCGGATAGGGTGCCTGTGAGGAATCCCCCTCCATCAGACGGAAGATCATCCCTGCGGTAATCTCCCCGGGCTTGGCGGCGAGACGGTACCCTCCCTGAGGTCCCCTCTCGCTCTTGACATATCCCCCTTTGTTCAGTATCGTGATTATCTGCTCCAGATATTTCACCGATATACCCTGACGTCTGGATATGTCTTTGATCTTGATGTTTCCCCGCGTCCCGTTAGCTGCTATGTCCAGCATGAGGAGGAGCGCATAACGGCCTTTTGTCGATACAATCACGCAAATGCAACTGTCATATCCAGATTAATAGTTTTCCCACCGTGTGCGTCCGCGTATTCGGTAC
>JAITTK010000024.1 GCA_031287135.1 Candidatus Methanoplasma reticulitermitis | reverse complement strand
ATTTATCTGTGACCAGCTGATGCATTGCGGTGAGCACGGAGTTTATGCCGTTTCTGTCTATGATCCGGTTGAGATCATCGAAAGCTACCACCGGCCTTTCGCTGCGCCCTATGAATTCGGTCACATTGTCGATCATCGTTCCCAGCCCGTATATGTTAAGATGGCCGCCCAAGAACTTTATCGTCATTGTCAGCGCCTCGATGTCGTTGTTCTTGAACCTCTCTATTATCGTCTTTCTCTTCCTCGTGGTCACGACCAGAACATCATATCCTTCGTCGTCGAACTGAGAGACCAGGTCATACACCTTATCGGGAATGCTCTGGAACAGCAGATATGATTTGCCGAAGACTATGCCTTTATCCGCAAGGGTGACTTTTGGCGGACGGTCCGTCCGATCTTCCGACTCATCCGCGGCCTTCGCCGCTTCTTCGCCTGACGCTTCTTCGATCAGTATGCCGTCTATGCTGTCCAGAATATCGGATTTGGTGAAGGGTTTGTTTATATGTCCCCTTATCACATAATTATCTTGGGGTATCTGTCGATTCCAACTCCGGATGACTATCACGGGTGTGTCGACAACCGGCACTCTGTTCTGCATCCTGTCCAAAAGGGTCAGACCGCGTCCTCCGTCCATATCGATGTCGAGGATGATCACATCCGGATTGAAAAAATCAACAGAAGACAATGCCGTATCTGCGGACGATGCCCTTTCTACCGTGTGACCTGCATCTGAAACTACCTCCGCCAGTACATCCTGAAGGGCAATGTTGTCGTCCGCTATCAGAATCCTCATGATCCCTGCCTTCCGGTATCAGATAGTACCTAACCACCCTCGAAGTATATTAAGCAAATGAGTGAGTGTGCGAAAATCGCACAGAGTACACCGAATATTGAAAAAGCGGATTTACTGTTTCCTGCTCTCTTTAGCTTTGGGCCTGAGGTTGCTGTATCCGCATTTGCGACACCTGTCTGCCTTTTTCGGGTTTGTCGCATAGCAGCTCATGCAGACAGATTTGTCGAGGAGCCTCTGCTCAGCCTCTTTGAAACGTGCCATTATCTATTCCTCTGGGAAAGTCCATTATTGAAGTATTATTTATATGATTCGTCAACTCGCGGCCGGATGGCCCCGTGTACAGGTGTACGGGCCATCGACGTTTTCCGCCGGGTCGTGTTTCGTCGGTAACCCGTGTGATGTCCCATGAGACCGCCGTCGGGGTTCCCCTGTATTCGCTCATGAAGCATATCGGGACAGCCGCCGTGCGCAATCGACCGGCTGCAAATGATCAGGGAGTGAAATGCGAACGCTGTTGTTTGAAATCCTTAAGTAGTTTTTCCATTCCCGATCCTATCATCTCGTGTGTCACGAAATCAGGAGACAGCTCTTCGATCAGAAGCCTGCATCCGTCTCCCGAGAACGGTCTGTGCTGATCTATCATGTTGATATGCGGATATAGCCTCGCAACGGTCTCCTGCATAGTCTCCCCCTTGGGCCTTTCCTTCGGTTTGAAGGATTTCCTGTACTCTGCGCTTGTGCTCACATGCAGGTGCACCGTGCCGATGCGTGCCTTCATATCATCCGGATATCCGCCGAATATCCCGAGCAGCCTATCAACGCATGTCCGCTCGTCGTATGCGTCCGGAAGGGTGTTCATCATGTGCCCGGTATCAAGACAGAAACCCCAATTATCGAACTCCAGATGTGTGACCATGAAATCGTACTCCCACCGGCCGAGCAGTTTGAGCCCGGGCCACCACAGGTTCTCGAATGCCAATTTAACGGGAGGTTCATTTCCGTCGAAACCCGCTACGGTCTGATTCATCATGTCGCAGAACTCACGGAGTATCTCTCTGCTGTTGTCGGTCTGCTCCCTGAACATGACCTCGTCCAAATTTGTATTGCTGGCATGCAGGACCGCGTATGCCGGATCGATCTCCGACGCGTACATGATGGCGGATCTGATGTTCTCCGCGATCTCATCTCTGTTCCTCCCGAACATTATGTATTTGACGCTGTCCCCATCGAATTCCTCCGTATCGGCCCTGCCTGTCCATCCGCTGTACCAGTCTATGGCAAACGGCAGATGCACCGAAGGCGAGAAGCGCCTGTATTCCGGAGGGACCCTCTCGAACAATGTGAAGAGCTCGATACCGTCGCACCCCATTTCCTTCAAACCTTCCCCGCTACCTGGGAGTTCCTCGAGGGGCTGGCAGACAGAGTAGCTGAAGAGATGTTTCATTTTCGCGTCCGGGATTTGATAAAGGGTTTCAGATGAGTTCGAATGCAGCGTTTACGGCCGCCTCGACCGCCAGGGTCTTGGTGTCCGCGCTCCCCACTATGATTATGTCATTCTGCGTTATGCCTGTGTCCTTTCGTATCTTGTATGCGAGATCCGGATCCCTCTCATCTATATTCCAATCGGGAGGTATCATCAGGACCCCATCCCTTATGACAACGGTGGTACAGCCTGTGGCCCCGACCTTTATGCCGGCATCCCTCTGCTGCATCCCGTTGTGGATTTTATCGGACACGCCCATAACCAGTATGCCTTGGGTGTATGCTCCCACGGTCGAATCTCCGAGGTCCACGTTCACGACCCTTATGGGTATCTGGTTTAGGAAAGCTTGACCGGCCTTCGTTATCGTTATGCCGGTCTGTTTGACAAGGATGAAGTTCCATTCCTTCAGAGTATCGATGATCCGCCTCATGCTGCCTTCGCCGATGCCGACTCTGTCCGCGAGCTTCTTTCTGCCCATCCTCTTGCCATCTGACAAAGTGTAGAGCGCCCAGTATATGCTTGCATCGGTGAACCGGAACATCGGTCCGAATTGAGGAACTTCCATTATCTTCATTCTTACCCTCCGACGTTAAAATCAGAACTCAGAACGTCCTGACCTTCCCGTTGACGATAAGCTCTGTTACCTTATCTATGTTGTCCAACCAATCCGATGCTATGGCTTCAGCCTCGGACTGCCATTTTGCAAGTTTGGGATTGACGTCGGCACCTTCGGTCACTATGTCTATCGAACAGTTCAACGGCTCGGAGACGGGTTTCCCTATCTGCGAGAGTATCCTCACACGTATCTCGGCATCTCCTCCGACGTTCTTCGCAACGTCATCGGCGATGAGTTTGGACATTATGTTGTATATCTTTCCTATGTGCGTGATCGGATTCTTTCCGGATGTCGCTTCCATGGACATCGGTCTGTACGGGGTTATGAGGCCGTTGCATCTGTTCCCTCTTCCGACCGACCCGTCATCCCCCATCTCCTGAGACATTCCCGTGCATGTCAGGTAGTATACCTTTCTCTTATAGTCGTCGCCGGTGTTCACAAAGAGGTCGATATCCACTTTCTGGGACCCTATGATCTTCAATGCATTGTCGAGCGTCGCGTTGTAAAGCTGCTCAACGGCAGATTTGTATGCCGTGGCATCTTCGATGTACTTGTCGACCATCGCACATGCGACCGTCATGGTTACCTTGTTACCGACTCTCGAAGCCATTACCTTTACGTCCTGCCCGCTCTCCGGGAGTTTCTTCTTGAGCCTGCCGTTTATGTATTCCTCCGTCTTGAGGACGAGTTTGTCCGTTATCGAGTACGGTGCATAACCGACACCGAAGGAGGTGTCGTTCGCCAGGTGTCCCGATGCTTTGTATACGCCGGTGAGGTCGTCGGAACCCATGCCGAACTTCGCATCGAGCACGATCTCCGAATCAACATCCAGATTCGGGAAGGTCTTGTCGAGATACTTCCTGGCAGCGGCGAGGGCTGTCGGTTTGCACGGAAGTGCTTTTATGTCCTTCCCGTTGTCGATGGTTGTGGTTGTACGCCCCACAAGCAGGATGTAGGACGGGTCTATTATCGCACCGCCGCCGAATCTGGGGGCCGCCTGGCCCGCAGCTATCTGAGTCTCATCGGTGTTGTGGTGAAGGACGCATCCGAACTCTTTTATGTACATCCTGCAAAGCGCCTTGCTCACTTCCTCGGCGAGCGCATCGGCGACACTGTCCGGATGACCTATTCCTTTTCTTTCAACGATTTCGATATTTTTCTTGGGAAGCGGTATTTCATCAACGCCGCCTACGTAAATGTTCTTCTTCCTGGCCATTTGCATTACCTTCTTGGGCACTTGAATAAGTGTCAATTGAACGATGTTAGTATTTCCTTATTTATAAATTGATTCGAACCGTATATTCTTATACGAGTATTTTATTCCGTTGTTGTGAGATTTCCCCCCACATCCGAGATACGCAAGCTGAGGAAGAATCTCGATATCACCCAGACTGAGCTTTCAAAGGGGTCCGGCGTGAGTCAGAGCACGATAGCGAAAATCGAAAGAGGGACTATATCCGCGAGTTATGACACCGTTGTCGCACTTTTCGAGGCACTCGACAGAATGCGTCAGACGAGCATGGAAGATACAAAGGCGATCGACGTCGCCTCCAAACATATTGTAACGATTCAGATCGATGAAAAAGTGCATTCCGCGACTGAACTCATGAAATCCACTGGTTTTTCGCAACTTCCCGTGTTTTCCGGGGACACCCCGGTCGGCAGTCTTTCCGAGAGGAACGTGTTCGACTTGTTGCGGAGGGGAAAGACCATGGACGAACTGAAAGAGACCGTGATCTCAAGCGTTATGGAGGATTCCTTCCCGCTGGTGAATGAGAACACCCCGATGTCTGCGGTCGCATCGATGATGAGCAACTGCGGTGGCGTGCTCGTAGCCAAAAAGGGGAAAGTCGTCGGTATCATTACCAATGCCGACATCCTCAAATTAATCTGAAGCTTTCCCTGGACACCGTGTAAAGGTCCATGTCCCGTGGGGCGAATGAATCCGCGAATATGTTCTTCGCTTCTTTTTCCAGTGCGTACCTGTCTTCATATCTGTTGCTTATATGCACCATGAACAGGATCCTGCACCCGCATTCCCTGGCCGTTTCGGCCGCCTGGACGGATGTGGAATGTTTATGCTCCGGGGCCAGCTTGGATTCTTTTCCTGAGAATGTTGACTCGTGTATCAGCACGTCCGCTCCCGTTGCGGCGTCCGACAGTTCCCGGCACGGAACTGTATCCCCCGAATATACTACACTGCACCCCGGCCTCGGCGGACCGACGATCATGTCGGGAGTAACGTCCCCGACCGCGTCCCCGTTATGCAGTCTTGCGAAATCCGGACCCGGTCTGAGGCCTAGCGCGGCCGCCTTCTTCCTGTCGAACCTCCCTTTGTAATCGTTCTCCGTGAGTTTATAGCCCAGGGACGGTACCGTGTGCTCCGTCGTGAAAGCTGTAACGGAAAAACGGTCGAACTCCAACCTGTCGCCGGATATCATATCGATAGTCTTCAGAGTGAATCCCATCTCCCCCTCGCATACCGATAGGAATGCGTTTATGCCTTGGGAAAGGCCTTCCGGTCCGCAAACCACGAGATCGTCCTTCCTGCCGGACAGCCCCATGGTCTGTATCAGTCCGGGGAGCCCCAGAAAGTGATCGCCGTGTAGGTGTGTTATGAATATCCCCTTGACCTTCATGAAAGAGAACGGGGATGTCATCATCTGCCGTTGCGTACCCTCCCCGCAGTCGAACAGCACTATCTCCGTGCCGCAACGGACTGCCACGGAGGGCATCCCTCTGTCCCTCGAAGGTATGCTGGCCCCCGTGCCCAAAAACAGTATGTCCAACATCTGTTCCCCGATCAGTAGTATTTATCGAGCTCTCTGCTTGTCTTGGTATCCTTCTTGAATGTCCGGTAGTGCTCCTTGCAGAGATGCGCACTTCTAACATTCGGATCCTTCAGTTTAAGCGATGACTTTGAGATCTGCTTCAGGCTTATAGATCTCTCAGCCTCTTTGTCACAGCCCGCAACGTCGCAGACGTTTGCACCGTTTTTATTATCCAATGCCATACCGCATAATCTCCGTGAGCGGATATATTAGTTTCTTGACAAATATGCCCGGCGCCGTCGGTCTGACACCTATCGCCTCCGATGATGCCGACGCCCGGGATCCGCGGTTTGGCCGCAGAATATATCGTAACGATTGTGGAAATCATACCGGTCGTTTGCCGTTGTCCTTTCATAAGATCTACTGGTAACGCAAGACCGATGTTCGAGGAGCGTATCTGTATTCAAAATTATAAATCAGAGAAGAACAATAGCCCGGAACATGACCAAGGTAGCGCCATCTCTGTTATCCGCCGACTTTTCCATTTTGGGATAGGAGATAAAGAGGATAGAGTCCGCGGGCGCGGACTGGGCGCATTTGGATGTCATGGATGGCATGTTCGTACCGAACATAACCATCGGGCCTTCGGTCATAGGGTCCATAAGGGATCTGACGAGGATGCCTTTCGATGTCCACCTAATGAT
>JAITTK010000009.1 GCA_031287135.1 Candidatus Methanoplasma reticulitermitis | reverse complement strand
CCTTGTTACGCACCCCTAAATTAATATACTATTTAGGTTTTCCTAAATTTACAACAGGAAATGATAATGATGGAAAAAAGAAAGCTTATTGCTGTTTTTGCAGTGATCGTCATAGTGATAGCGGCTGCAGCCGCGGCGGTCGCGCTGAAGTCGGATTCCGATAAGAAAACAGGGGGCCTCTATGCCCTTGATGCACAGATAATCTCCGTGGACATGGGCGGGATAACGGCCACCCCCAAGATGGTGACATCGATCGAGGAACTCTATGAGAAAGCATACGGGGATTATGTGAGGACCGGATTTACGATAGATGATGTGAAGGCGGATTCCGAATTCTGGAATAAATATTGCAATTATGACTCCGTCATCACCATCAACCAGGACGGTTCCCGTACCGTGACCATAGAGACACAGAGCGGGGAGCGCGAGATAACCATAGACGGCGTGGCCGACTCTATGCTGTCGATGGGCACGATATACATGACGACGGTTTACTACTACCTCTGCCAAAAGTACGGCGAAGAACCATACTCCTCCGGCGCGTTCAACAACAGCGGTCTGAAAGAGGAGTTCCAGAGAGTAGTCGCCGGGGGAACCAGCCTGGCATATGTGGAGAGTCAGACGGAATTGAGAGAATACTTCGATACGGGGAAATATCTGGATGCCGGCCAGAACACAATAGGAAACTACGACATGGAGACGCTGGGCAGGGATGTGAAGAGCCTCGCGGATGCAGGCAGGAACGTCATACTCGTAGGATCCGGGAAATCAGTCTCCGACTCATCATACGATGCCATACGCAAAGTGGTCCTGACACAGGGCGGTCTGGAAGCGGTCTTCGTCACGGCCACCAGCATAAAGGACGCATTCGCGAACATAGAGTGCCTCGGATACCTGCTCGGGTACGGAGAATATTCTGAAGAGCTTATAGAGGATCTGCAGGTGAGGCTGTACACCGTATACTACTCGATACAGCAGCACACGGAGAGCCACAAGGTCTATTGGGAGACATATGCGGGATCGTCCATAAGAGCCACCGGCATGTCCGCAAACGTAATGGAATTCATGGGCTGGGACACATCTCTGCTGAACAACAGCGAGATCGATACGGAGACCCTGCTCAAGGAGAAACCGGATATAATCATATTCTACACCAACGACACAAGATCGATGGATGCGAAGATGAGGGCATAATCCTGAATCGGTACTCTTTCGATCATCGGTGGTCACATGACGGAACTCAGTTCACTGGACGATTTGAAGCATTACCACTTCTCCAAAAAGAAGAGGTCGTTCCTGATAATCGCTCTTACTGTACTGGCACTGTTCCTGACATTCATGGCCACCCTGATGATAGGCAATTATGCCGTCTCGTGGAACGATGTCATCGGCATACTAATGGGCGGAGGCACATCCGCCGAGAGGCAGATCATAATGGACATACGCATGCCCCGGCTGCTCTGCGCGGCCCTGGTCGGTGCGGCCCTGTCGCTGTCCGGTCTGGCCATGCAGAGCCTGTTCAAGAATCCCATGGCCTCCCCGTCCATTCTGGGGATATCGTCAGGGGCCGCTTTCGGTGCATCTCTGGCGATATCTTTCGGGATTGGCGCGGCGGTTCTCGGATCGTACAGCATTCCCTTCATGGCATTCGTGTTCTGTTTCGTAACCATGGGTGCCGTATACATTATCGCGAGGACGAAATACGGGGTCGCAACGGTCACGCTGCTGCTGGCAGGGGTGGCTGTGGGGGCCTTCTTCAACGGTCTCGTGTCCCTGGTGCAGTATATCGCCGACGAAGAGACCCTGGCGGCCATTGTTTATTGGACGATGGGGAGTTTCAACAAATGCGTATGGGATTCCTTCTATCTCGCGGTCGTCCCCGTGGTGCTGGGGATAGCCATCATTTTATTCAGATCCAGGGAACTGAACATGATATCCGCCGGGGAGGAGCAGGCGGCGAACATGGGCGTGAACGTGAAGCTGACCCGGATACTGGTGATAACGGGGACTTCGCTCTGCGTGGGCGGGTCCGTAGCGATATCCGGGACGATAGGGTTCGTGGGCCTGATAGTGCCGCACATCTTCAGGATGCTCGTCGGACCCAACCACAAACTGCTGATACCGCTGTGCATATTGGGCGGTGCGGCTTTCATGATGGGCATAGACACGATATCGAAAGCGGCGTTCTCCGTGTCGATACCCGTAGGTATCCTCACGTCCCTGCTCGGAGCACCGTTCTTCATATACGTGATGAAGACCAGGAAGAAAGAAATGTGGGAGTGACAGTATGAAAGTGGACATCAACGGCGTCGAATTCTCTTACGCATCCAACGCGGTCCTGAAGGGGATAACCTTCGGAGCCGGTACAGGAGAGGTTCTCGGGATACTCGGCCAGAACGGATGCGGCAAGACAACGCTCCTGAAATGCATGAATACGACCCTATCCCCCTGCAGGGGGTGTGTGACGGTAGACGACAGCTGCGTGCAGGAAATGTCGAAAAAGGAGATAGCCAGGAAAATGGCTTTCGTGACGCAGACAACCAACATAACATTCCCATTTACGGTCTACGAAACGGTGATGATGGGGCGGTATTCGCGGATCGATGCGCTCGGACACGAAACGGAGAAGGATGTCGAATCCGTGTACGAAGCGATGAACGAGACCGAGGTCCTGAAGTTCGCGGACAGGTACATAGACGAACTCAGCGGAGGAGAGAGACGCAGAGTCATGATCGCAAGAGCGTTGGTCCAGGAACCGGAGATACTCCTGCTTGACGAACCGACCCTCCATCTGGACATAAACCATCAGTTTGATCTCATGGAACTCATCAGGAATCTGGCGACCGCGAGGAACATGCTCATAGTGTTGGTGACACACGATATAGTCCTGGCGGCCAGGTACTGCGACAGGGTGATACTAATGTCCCGCGGGGAGATAGCGGCCGCCGGCACAGTGAAAGAGACGATACGCCCCGATAATCTGAGGAGAATCTTCGAGATAGAGGCGGATGTGACGGAGGACGACAGGTTCGGTATGAGCGTGGTAGTTGTCGGAAAGGCCGATCGCAGCAGTGCCACAAGAGAGGAAGAGGAAATTCCCCAGCATGTTCGGCACGGTATCCGGGCGGAGAATACATCCGCAGAAGACTACGGCATCTGTCGGACGGATTGCGTAACAAAATTTAAAAGCGCAAATGCAATAAGAGGATATGGTTCCCAAGAAGAGGATAGATGAGATCCTTGACGGATACGACATCAACGGCATAACCATCGCGACGCTGTGCTCCCACTCGTCACTTCAGATTTTCCACGGGGCACGCAAGATGGGGTTCAAGACCTTGGGACTGACGGTGAAAGATAACACGAGATACTATGACGCATTCCCTCTGGCAAAGCCGGACGAGATCATAAAGTACGCTGACTTCGACGAGATGGAGGAGAGGAAGGACGAGTTACTCGACAAGAATACGATCATAATACCGCACGGTTCCTTTGTGGAATACATGGGGGTTTCCAGATTCGACGAGTACGAGATACCGTCATACGGTAACAGATCCGTCCTGCAGTGGGAATCGAACAGGGAGAAGCAGAGGACCTGGCTCACTTCGGCGGGAGTGCCTATGCCCAGATTGATCACGGATGCGAGAGAGATCAGCGAGGCCGTCATGGTGAAATATCACGGGGCCAAGGGAGGACGCGGGTTCTTCATAGCCAAGGACTACCCGGACTTCAAGATGTCCATCGATAACTCTCAGCCGTATACCATACAAGAGTATTGCATGGGCACGAGGTATTATCTCCACTTCTTCTACGACCCGCTCAAAGAGAGCGGATACAAGTGCAAACAGGGAGGGTCCCTGGAACTCCTTTCCATAGACCGCAGGGACGAGAGCAATATAGATGAGATGTACAAACTCGGGTCCATAGAGGATGCGAAAAGACGCGGCATGTACCCGTCGTTCGTGGTCACGGGCAACACGCCCGTCGTCATAAGGGAGTCACTCCTGCCGAAGGCGTTCGAGATGGGGGAGAATGTCGTGAATCGTGCCTATGAGCTCTTCGGCGGTCTATGGGGCCCGTTCTGTCTGGAGACCGTGGTCACCGACAAACTGGAGTTCAAGGTCTTCGAGATATCCACAAGAATCGTGGCTGGCACTAACCCGTTCATATCCGGGTCGCCCTACGCGGACCTGATATACCCCGGTATCAGCACCGGCGGGAGGATGGCGATGGAGATAAAGGACGCCCTCGGGACAGGGAAGATAAAGACCCTGATGAGCTGACGGCGCGATGAAAGGATAATATACTAAAGTCTCAGTGGGGTCGGTCGATGGTATCAAAAAGGCTCAAAGGTGTCCCGGCATCCGGGACCGTCTCGATATCCAACCTGGTAAGCCATCTTAAGGCACAGGGTGCGGATATAGTCTCATTTTCAATGGGGGAGCCGGATTTTGTCACGCCCGATAATATAATAGAGGCCTGCAAGGATTCACTGGATGCGGGATTCACTCATTACACTCCTTCGGCAGGCACACCCGAGCTCAGGAAAGCGGTGGCGGCAAAGGCTTTCTCCGACAACAAGATACACTGTACGGCGCAGAATGTGCTCATAACCCCATGCAAACATGCCATATTCATGACGGCGCTTGCATATCTGGATCCAGGTGACGAGGTCATACTCCCCGATCCGAGCTGGGTCTCCTACGAGGCATGCATAAGGCTGGCCGGGGCCAAGCCCAGGTACATCCCCACCAAATTCGATGAGGGGTTCGTCATAGATCCCGAACTCATCGCCAAAGCGATAACCCCGAAGACCAAGATGATCCTCCTCAACTCTCCTTCGAATCCCACCGGCGGCATAATGCCTTACAAGGTCATACGGGAGATAGCGAAAATCGCCGTGGAGAATGATCTCATGGTGCTCTCCGATGAAATATACGAGAGTATAATCTATGCCGGTAAACACTTCTCCATAGCGGCGATGCCCGATATGTTCGACAGGACGATAACCATATCGGGGCTGTCGAAGACATATGCCATGACGGGATGGAGGATCGGATGGGCGATAGCATCCGAGAACAACATAAAGGAGATAAACAAACTCCAGACCCATTCCATCTCGTGTTGCGTTTCCTTCACACAGCCTGCCGCGGTGGAGGCGATAACCGGGCCACAGACCGAAAAGGAAGCGATGGTCAGGGAGTTCAAAAAACGCCGCAACCTGGCCGTGGATCTGATAAGGGACATAAAAGGTCTCGACGTCAACGTCCCCAAAGGCGCGTTCTATCTATTCCCCAAATATGATTCCAAGGTGAAATCGGACGTTCTCTGCACGAAGATGCTCGAGGATGCGCACGTCGCGGTCACTCCGGGTTCGGCATTCGGGCCGAGCGGAGAGGGATTCTTCAGAATCTCGTACGCCACAAGCGAGGATCAGATACAGGAAGGGCTCTCCAGGATAAAGCAGTTCATGCTCAACCTCTGACCTGCGCACGCATGTGCGTTAGAATAAATACAGGTTAGCAGATAGCGGACCCATCACACCCGAGGGATTATATTGAGCAGGAGACTTTTCACAGTGGGGCCGGTCAATGTGGAGGAAGAGGTCCTCCAATCGATGACGAGACCTATGATCACGCACAGGTCGAAGGAATACAAGGCCCTGCATCAGGCTGTAATCGAAAAGATGAGGAAGGCTTTGGACACCGATCAGGACATCTTCCTCGTCGGAGGGTCCGCATCCGTGTTCCTGGAAGGGATGATCAGGAACGGCGTCTCGTCGAAAACACTCGGGATAACCAACGGTTCGTTCGGGGAC
>JAITTK010000093.1 GCA_031287135.1 Candidatus Methanoplasma reticulitermitis | reverse complement strand
ACGTAGCCCATATTCCTCATTCCCGAGCTGTCCCCGAGTCCGGCGGCCTTTTCGAAAAGGGAGACCGCCTCCTTCCCGGATCCTTCCCGGTCTATCAGCATCACCCCCAGATTCACCATCGCTCTGGTGTTACCGCGTCCAGCCGATTCTCTGTAGAGCGTCTCAGCGGCCTCGATGTCCCCATCTTTCTCCGCGGCCAGGGCGAGATTGAACGGATCGGACGGCCCGGTGCCCCCGCACGGGGATGAGAACCGGTCGAGCATCTCACACCCTCTTGCTCTTTATCAGGTAGACGTTGATCGCGAAGAACGCCAAACAGAAGCACGCCAGTACCGCCAGCGATATCCATGGGAAATCCCATCCCAGCGACGAAGCCCTCGCGGTCACACTGGAATGTGTGAGGGGCAGGGCGAACAGAGCGGCCTGGAACACCGCGGGAAGAGAACTCACGGAGAAGAACGTGCCGCAGAGGAACGTCATGGGCAGTATGACGAGGCTGCTGAACGTGGCCATGCTCTGATGTGATTTCGCCAGAAGCGCCGCGGTCACGCCCAGGAATGAGAACGTGAAACATGACAAAACGATACATATGACGAACAGGGGCGTCAGATGAAGATGGTCCGGGGCAAGGGCAAACCCTATGGCGAATATTATCGCGCTGCTCATCAGCCCCCTGGTCGCTCCGAGCATTGATTTCCCGAGGACCACCGACGCCGTGCCCAGCGGACACATCATCATCTCGTCGAACGAACGATAGTACAGGCGCTGGACGTTCATGCGCGTGGACGTTGACGAGAAGGACGCCGAGAGCGACGTCAGCGCGGCGATGCCGGGGATTATGAAAGCGATGTACGGGACCCCGTCCATCTCCAGTCCCCTTCCGAGCCCGAAACCGAAAGCCAATAGATACAGCAGCGGGCTCATCATGCTGGAGATCAGTATGTTCAGCGCGTTGTGTCTCATGAATTTGATATCGCCCCAGGCGACATAGTACGTCTCCCTGAGAAGTTCGAACATCATTTCTCCTCCACTTTCTTTCCGGTGAGCTCCACGAAACAATCCTCCAGACTGGTGTTCCTGATGAGCACGGTATTCGTTTCGTCGAGAGTGGCGGCGAAATCGTTCGCTTCGCCTCTGGACGGGAAGTATCTGTATACAGTACGGCCGTCCTTTCCGTGGTATTCCACTGCGGTGGACCCGATCTTGTTGCAGAGGTCTGACGGCGTCCCCATGGCTATCAGCCTCCCATTGTCTATTATCCCGACGTTATCGCACAGGGCCTCTATCTCCTCTATGTAATGCGATGTCAGGAAGATGGTGGTCCCGCCGTCGTTCAGTTTCCTTATCAGATCCCACAGCAGCCGCCTTGCCTGGATGTCGAGGCCCACGGTCGGTTCGTCGAGGAAAAGGATCTCGGGTTCGTGGATGAGGGAGCATACGATCGCCGCCCGTTTCTTCCACCCGCCGGAAAGCGAATCGATCATCCTGTCCATGTATCCGTCAAGGCCCACGTAAAGGGATAGTTCTTCGATTCTCTTCTTCCTGTCCCCCGGAGGTATCTTGTGCATCATGGCGTGATGCATCATATTCTCTCTGACCGTCAGATCCTTATCCAAACTGATATGCTGCTGGATCACGCCCATCAGTTTCTTCGCCTCCCTCGGCTTCTTAGCTATGTCGTATCCTCCCACCCAAACCTTTCCCTCGGAGAAATCCGTCAGTGTCGAGATTACCCTCACGGTCGTGGTCTTCCCGGCTCCGTTGGGTCCCAAAAACCCGAACATCTTCCCTTTTGTGACCCTAAGGTCAAGCCTGTCGACCGCAGCCTTGTCACCGTACTTTTTAACAAGGCCTTCCACAACTATGATATCGGACATCGGGACTGCACACCTATATCTTGCTGGAAGATATGTCCAACATATATAACGGTTGGTACATGAACGGATGCCAGGATTTTTTTAGATACTGCCTGACAGTTATTGGATGATACGTCCAATATATTATATATGGCCAGTGAAATTCCCATCCAACACAGGTGTGTCGAATATGCTGGAAACAAAGAAAATCGTGGCAATACTCGTTGTTGTCGCTGTGATTGCGGCCGGTATCGGCGTGGCATGGTCCGTTCTCAAAGATAATAAAGAGAGAGTGAACATAGATGCCGCTCTGGAGGTATACGGCAATGCTAACAATGACGGCAGGATCGATCAGGCGGATTCCGAGATAATCACTGACATAATGTTGGGGAAAAAGTCACTCGAGGATTATCCCCTGGCCGATGCGGACTGCAATGGAACAGTGGACGGGGGTGACGTGGTGCAGCTGGGCGCAATAATCAACGCCACGGCCGAGAAAAAGGTGAATATATATCATATAAATCATTTTGACGGCAAGGATGAGATCGCGGAGACGATGTATCCGATAACATCCGCGGTGGCGACCGGGGCCGCGAACACCATCCTGATCTTCAAATATCTCGGGATTGTAGACGAGATTAAGGGATTCTCATGGGCGGGGGCGCCCGACGATTTCCTGTTTTCGGAGTACCGTTCCCTCATAACATCGGATAAGAGGCTCGAGACATCGGCCACGAGGATGAATCTGGAGAAGGTGTCTGAACTCGTGGACAGGGACGGAGTCTCCGCCGTGATAACCGCGGACAACAGGACATACGTCACCAATTCCGGGGAGTTCGAAGCGATGGGCGTGGATGTGGTCAGGGTCACGCCGGCGGCGGTCGACAGCAGGGATTATATGCAGACGGTCCTGATGATCGCGTTCCTCTTCGACACCGACGGCAAGGGATACATGAACAAGTGCATGGACCTCATCGGATGGTATGAGGATTTCTTCACGGACCTGAACGATAGGCTAGGCGACCTGAAGAACAGGGTCACGGCCGTCACGTCCTCGTCGGACAGGGCGATCTCATCGTCGACTTCGGATTACACCGATGTCCTGATGGCCGCCGGTGCCGTGTTCCCGATAGATAAAGAGGATTGGGCGGGTTCATCATCGAAGAATTTCAACCCGGGCGACACGTGGATCTACAATTACGACATAGATTACCTCATCCCCATAAGGACATCCGTGGCCGGAGCGTTCAGCTGGTACGAGGGGACGGCCGTGACAGGGGGCAGCAACACCCTGAAGGGATACATGAACATATGGAACACCCTCGAGTGCTACAGGGACGGTAACGTGTACGTCGTATGCGGGGATATGCCGGTGGTTCTGAGGATAGCGTATGTGGCGCAGATACTGTATCCGGACGTGTTCGGTGAGGATTTCGCTTACGGTTACCATCTGGACTTCGTAGAGAAGTTCTTCGGTTGGGATGAGGACATGATCAAAGGGAAACCGTTCTACGTCTCCATGAGCGATGTCGGTATAACTGTTTAATAACAAATGCCGGGTCCGCCCGGCTCTTTTTAATCCTCCGGTGCTGAATTGACAGAAGAGAGAATATCGGACAGCGGTGACCTGAAGACCGGTTACGGAAGGTACACCAAGCGCAAGATCGCATTCATAGCCGTATGCGTGTCGGCCGCCGTCGTATCGGTGGGACTGTCCGTATCGGTCGGGGGCAGGGATATAGAATTCCTCCAAGTCTACGGTACGATTTTCAACCATCTGTTCGGAACCCCGCCCGTGCAGGGGACCGTGGAGTGGATGGACGATTTCATAGTATGGAACGTCAGGATACCGAGAGCATTGTTCGCGGCGGTCGCAGGCGCGGGCCTGGCCGTCGCCGGGGCGGTCATGCAGAGTGTGATGAAGAACCCTCTTGCGGACCCGTACACGACAGGCATATCCTCGGGTGCCTGTTTCGGCGTGGCCGTCGCAATGGTGCTCGGTCTGACGGCACTGGGCGACACCGGACAATACGGCATAGTCCTGAATGCGTTCATATTCGCGCTCGTACCCATGGCGATGATAGTGGCCATATCCCCGCTGAGCAACAGGTCCCCCGCGACCCTGATACTGGCGGGCGTCGCCATCTCGTACCTGTTCAATGCGCTGAACACCCTTTTGCTAGTGACCACGGATGCGGACACTCTTGCGGAGGTATACATATGGCAGATAGGCTCGTTCACCGACATAACATGGAGCAGCATACCGATCACAGCGGCCATAACCGCCGCGGGCCTGGCCGCGATTTCGCTGCTGTCGAAACAGCTGAACCTCATGACGCTGGGAGACGGTCATGCGAAGAGCATGGGCCTGGACGTGGATGCCGTGAGGATCGCATGTCTTATAATCATGTCCCTGATGGTATCGTCGGTCATCGCGTTCGCCGGGATAATAGGGTTCGTCGGTCTGATATCCCCTCACATCGTTAGGATGGTCATAGACGCGGACAACAGATTCGTGATACCCGCATCCGCTGCTTTCGGCGCCGCATTCCTGATGGCGGCCGACATAGCATCGAGGGCCCTGTCCGACCTGAACACGGTGCCCATCGGAGTGGTGGTCTCCTTCGTCGGAGCGCCGATATTCCTATTCCTGATAATCTCGCAGAAGAGGAGGATCTGGTGACATGCACGGCGAAAGTCAGCCTCTGAAACAATCTTACCGTAAGCACTTCATGAGCAGTGTCCTCATAATAGCCGGGATTTCGATCCTGACCGCGATCGCGGTCGTGGTCTCGGTGTCGATATCCCAATATCACATCGGATTCTCGGAGGCCTTCCGCATCCTGCTGCACCACGGCGGCGGCACGGATACTACATATGCCGAGTGGCTGAAGGACCACATCGTATGGGACATGAACCTTCCCAGGGCGATAGGCGGCGTGGCCGTGGGTGTCATACTCGGGGTCGGAGGGGCGGTCATGCAGAGCGTGGTCAGGAATCCGTTGGCGGATCCGTACACCACGGGGATATCCTCGGGTGCGATGTTCGGGGTAACGGTATATCTCGTTCTCGGCATCAGCGTGGTCCCCTTCGCGGCCGGGGATCCCGCACAGATATTCAACGCATTCGTTTTCGCGCTGATACCTGCTGCGGTCATAATATTCATATCGTCTTTCAGGAAGACCAGTCCGACGATGATGGTCCTCATAGGCATAGGCGTGATGTACATATTCGCCGCATCCACGACACTGCTGAAGTTCACAGCTTCGTCCGAGACGATAGCGGAGATATACACATGGGGCATCGGCTCCATAGGGAGGATCGGTTGGAGCAGCGTGCCGGTACTGCTCGGAGCGATGATGTTCATCTTATTGTCGTGCATGGTCCTGTCGAGGAGCATAAACCTCCTGTCATCCGGGGACAGTACCGCATCGAGTCTCGGTATGAACCCTTCCAGGATGAGGCTTATATGTCTGGTGATCGTTTCCGTCTCCACCGCGGTGGCCGTGTGTTTCTCGGGCACGATAGGCTTCGTCGGTCTCGTTTCGCCCCACATTGCCAGGATGACCGTCGGATCGAATGTGAAATACCTGATACCGTGCTCCGCCGCCGTGGGAGGGTTCATGCTGATAGCCGCGGATTGTATCGCAAGGAACGCGGGAGCGACGGGTCTCCCCGTCGGCGTGATAACTGCTTTAATAGGAAGTCCGTTATTCCTATATTTCCTGATAAAGCAGAGGAAGAGTGCTTGGTGAGCGGGATACAGGGTGCGTCGGAATGGGGATAATAATAAAGGCCGAGGGACTGAAGAAATCATTCGACGGCTTCGAGGCCGTAAGATGTATCGATATCGAGGTCGAGGAGGGAGAGGTCTTCGGTTTCCTCGGTCCGAACGGGGCCGGAAAGACAACGAGCATCAGGATGCTCACGACCATGGTCAGGCCCACCTCCGGGAACATAACCATCAACGGATTCAGTCTGGACAAAGATATGACGGAAGCGAAAGCGTCGATCGGCGTATGTCAGCAGCATATAAGCCTGGATAAGGACATAACGGTCAGACAGAACATAAAACACCATGCGATCCTGCACAAGATGCCATCGAAAGAGATCGCGGCCAGGATGGACGAGCTGTCGGAGTTCATGTGCCTAGGTCCGCATATGGATAAGAAGATCACGGAGCTGTCCGGGGGATGGAAAAGGAAAACCTCGATAGTGTGCTCGATCATGCACAAACCGAAGATATTGTTCCTGGACGAGCCCACCGCAGGTCTGGACACGAAGTCCAGGCATATGCTGTGGGATCTGATCAGACAGCTCAACCGCTCCGGCACGACGATATTCCTCACCACGCACTACATAGAAGAGGCGGAAGACCTATGCGACAGGGTCGCGATCCTGAATCAGGGGACGGTGGTCGCGCTGGGCTCTCCGAAGGAACTGCGGGATTCGATAGGCGGCATGACCGTGGAATACTCCGATGATGCGGGGAGGAAGGTCATGCGGCAATTCCCGGACAGGCAGTCGGGGAAGGAATTCATGGCGACTCTGGGCGAGAATACCACTATGTCCCTGAGAAGGACCACGCTGGAGGATGTGTTCCTCATAGTGACCGGCGAAGAATATTCCAAAGGGGGTGCATGACATCAGGCTCCCGAGGGTGCTGGACGAGGCATACAGGGTCGCATGGGGCGACCTCTGTTATTTCAGGGAGAACGTGGCGACGATATTGCTGTCGTGCCTTGTCGGGCCTCTTCTGTACCTCATAGCATTCGGATACGGTATCGGGAGCGGGATGGAGAAAGGAGTCGATGATTACATCAGATTCATCATCCCCGGTATAATATCCATGGCCACCCTCTCCGCCACATTCAGCTTCATATCATCCAAGATATTGATCCAGAAGCTTTTCTATGCAAGCTTCGATGAGCTGATGCTGTGTCCGATAAGGCCTTCGTCGGTGGTGTTGGGCAAATCACTGGTGGGTGTGTTGAGAGGCATGTGCAGCTGCGCGATAATCCTCATGATAGGGATCCTGATATCGCCCGGGATAAAAGTGACGGCAACGCTGTTCCTGCTGATGTTCGTATCGTCGCTCACGTTCTCGCTGCTGGGGATACTCGCGGGCCTGATAGCGAAGAAACACAACTCCCTCACCGTGTTCTCCAGTCTGGTCATCGTCCCGATGACCTTCTTCTGCGGCACGATATTCGAGATATCCAACGTGCCGGCCCCCCTGGGATACGCGATATACACATTGCCGCTGACCCATCCGACCGAATCCATAAGGGCGGTGATGCTCGATCTGCCGATGCCGTGGCTGTCGGTCCTGATATTGTGCGCATACTGCGTGCTGTTCTTCATACTGGATTATCATTTGATAAAACGCAGGAGTTTCTGAGCGATATTCAAACATTTTTGCATCATTTATTTAAGTCCAGTCTCCAACCGATTGTCATCATTCACCTCGATCTGGCTTGAAATCACTTTTTCTTGAACCCAAGGATGGTGAAGTTTACCGCCATAAGGAGAATCGAGAACATCGCGATTAAACGCAATGTAATACTGTTGCCACCGGAGTTCAATTCGATAATCAAGTCTGCGAGATAAACCGGCAGGATTATCCAAGCGATAATAGCCAAGTACCTTAGATAACGCTTGCGCCGATCTGATTGCATTCATTCCCTCCCAAATACTTGTAAGTCGACCTAGATCATCAGTCTGTTTGCTAATCATCACCAGTTAGGAATTTGGGGGCGCCCGTTGTTTACAAGGTTATTTGGGTTGCTCGGATCCGCGGAGCCTGTCCATAGCCGAGTAAGGAAATCTATGATCTTCTGTGTACCTGCTGGGTGCGCTTCCGTTAGTGCCATCACGCCAGATGCAATACTTGCCACTCCACCGGCCACGGCTATCGGATTCAGAGTTGCTATTGATGCGACTCCGAATAAAATTCCGGCTATTGCAAGGATATCTCCCAATATCCCTCCGCTTCCATCGTATTCCATCTCCTCTTCCGAGAGTTCCGCGTATCCGCGCTGAAGCCTCATCTCATACGCATTGACGTTCGCATTCGCACACACTGTGTTCTTGTCCCCTCTTCTCAGCGGTATCCCCTCCGGATATCATATGTCAATTGGATGAATCATACCGATAATATCTAATCTTCAATGTTTGATCACCGGGCGTTGCGGGTCCTCGCGGATCTGAGCAGAATGGACAAAGTCATTAGAGTTATTACCGCGCCGACCGCCATTCCGATGAAATATGAGATCATGTCCATTCTTATCAGTATCCCGCAGCATCAGATATGATATATCCAATGCCACCGGTGATGCCACCCATCACCATTGCTGAACCAACAGAGCTTGCAGTAACTGTTGTTATTGCGATGGCAGGTATCGCTATGGGGGCTGCCAAAACGACAAACGCGGTCAGAGCGGCCCCGACCACGACCGCCGAAAAGAACGAATTCCACTTCCATCCGCCATCGTATTCCATCTCCTCTTTCGAGAGTTCCGCGTATCCGCGCTGAAGCCTCATCTCATACGCATTGACGTTCGCATTCGCACACACTGTGTTCTTGTCCCCTCTTCTCAGCGGTATCCCCTCCGGATAT
>JAITTK010000115.1 GCA_031287135.1 Candidatus Methanoplasma reticulitermitis | reverse complement strand
ATGCCGACAATTAATAAAACCTATTGTGCCGATATTACCCGGGCCGGTCTTCTTTCGGACATCCCTATTAAACGGATGTTCGGAAATCCGAGGATCATATGATTACTGCCATGATCACCAGGATGAGGAGGAATATCATGATCATCGAAAGGGAGCTGGTAATCCTTGCGGTCATCTTCTCTCTCTTGTTCCCATCCTTCATACCGAGTTTCTCCAGCAGTGCGCTGAGGCTGCCCTGGAATATGAATCCGCCGTCGAACGGATATGCGGGTATCGCATTCGATACCCCGAGCATTATGTTCAGCCAGAATATCCAGTACAATGCGCTCATGATCATCCAGAACGCATTGCCCATTGGCACATCGTACCACCAATGAACACTGTCGGGTATCGGTGAGAATCCATTGAACGGTCCGCCGATGTACGACAGCATCGACGATGCCGCATCCGTCACGGACTCTGCTCCGAATATCGGATTTCTCCCTCTTTCCAGCATTATGTTGGGTGTGGTGAAATTCATACCGGATGTTGTTGTTCCGATGCCCACATAGCCCACCCCCCCGTTATTGCCGAGGGTGAGTTCTTTCTCAAAAGGATTCATCCCCTTTGCATCCACACCCGTGATCGTCACATCTGTGCCGGGCACAGTTGTCTGCATGAATGATATGAATTCGGAATAACCGTAGACGGGATTGCCATTCACGGATGTTATGAATGTCTTCGGTTCAAGGATCCCTTCCGCGGGGCTTCCCGATGATACCCGTTCGATGAACAGACCCCACACCACATCCGCCTCGTACCGGCCGTGCTCAGTGACGTAGGTCACTGTCACCGTGTCACCGGGATTCCACGAATGCGTCACGGTATGATCCTCGGTGTAGAGATATTCCTCGCCGTTGACCAATTCTATTATCGCTCCGCTGGGGATGCCGGCATCATATGCAGGCGAATCGGATGTCACCTGATAGACTGCGGCGTTATTGCCGTATTCCGAGGATATATTTCCGAGCATCAGGACAGCGAATACGAAGAACGTGGCCGCCGCCGCGATGAAATTGGTCGCCACTCCCGCGGAATAGAGGTCCAGCTTCGCTCTCCTGGAGCTTTTCGCTATATCTTCTTCGCTGGGTTCCACGAATGCACCCAGCGGAACCACTCCATACAGCAGGCCCGTGGACTCCACACGCATGTCATTCGATCTCGTCTGCATCCCATGTGCGAGTTCGTGTATGACCATGGCTACGATCAGCCCCAATACTCCGTACCAGAACGGAAGGAGCGGGTTGAGCCCCGGTATCGCCAGCGCATATTCCACTCCGAGTCCCGGCGAGGACATGCTCTGTGAGAGATTCATTATGCCTACCGCGATTATGAGCACGATGAATGCCATGAGTATTATCGAGATAGCTATGGAAAGGGCGCCGAAAAACCTCCAGAATCTGCGGTAAACAGACAGCCTATCCATCAATCCGGTCCCGAACCTCGTTTTTATCATCACGAGCGGGCCGTATTTTACGAGCCCGAGTTCCGCCGCTTTTGGCGAGAGTCTGACCCAGAAATAGAATGGGATATAGAGGATTGTAAGGATGATCAATATCACATAAGTCAGTTCCACGGCGCTACTTCCAGTGAAGACCCTTATTCATCTCTTCTTATAAAAAGGGTCAACGGGGCATGATGACGGACACGCCCTCATCATCGCGGTCGAATATTATCCTCTTTGCCCATTGCAGTTTCCTGATTTTTGTACATGGATCGGACCCTTCTTTTTTCGAAGGCTTCTCAAAATCGAACCCGAGGAGCAGTATATTCTTTGCCCCGAAATGTCTGGCTATGCACACCGCACGGTCGCCGTCCGTGAACCCGCCGTAGTTGGATACTGTGCTGTCGGGTCTCGACTGCGTGGTGAGTACGATCGGACCTATGAATTTATTCGCATATTTCTGTATTTGTTCAGTATTATCCCCATGCGCATGGATGAACGTCACGGCTCCATTCACGCTCGCTTCGATCTGCGGCAGAATGTCACCGTCAAGATCGGTGACGACAATATCGGGGACGATCCCTAGTTCTGCGATTCTGCCGACGGCGGATCCGGATGCTATGAGTGTTCCCCTGGGCGCTGTCGATCCTATATCGCGATCCAGATTTCCGCTGTTACCGAAAACCGTGACATCCTCATGGATGATTATCTCATCATCGGATATAAGGTCGGAATTTATCGTGAGGAGTTTGAGAAGCCGCGCCGAATTCTCATCCGACTGTTCATCGTATCCGAAGTCCTTTATGATCGCCTCGTATATCGGTCTCCAATCCTCATACAGCATCGGCATCGGCATCCTTGTTGTTCCCGGCAGCCTCGATGACCCCTTTCATGTGGCGCTGCAGGAATGCCGAGATCAAGGCAAGACCGATGCCGGCCATGATCTCCACGATCAGCATCGCCGTGTTCTTGATGCCCATGCCGACATATGACAGGAGTACGTCCAGCGATCCGGTTGCTATCAGGCCCAGGGCGACTATGTTTATGCTCCCTATTATGAAACTGAACTTGATTTTCTTCTCGGAGATATATGTGTCTGCCATATCACCGACAAGATACATAAGAAGAGCGAATATCATCATCCAGAGAGCATTTGATATGAACCACAGCAGGCCGTGGAAGAATGAAGGTATGTAGACATCGCCCAGGGAAAGATAACCGATCATCAGACCGGCAAGCACAAAAAGCAGGGATATGAGAGCAAATGAAACGGTTATGCTGCCGCCTTTTATCCTGGCAGTCCACTTCGTTTTCCATACGGATATCCATTCCGATGTGTTGTAGCCATAGAGGAGTATGAATGCGCCTATCAGGAATACGACTATCGGTGTAGTGATGTTAGAAAGCGGAGACCCGTCATTCACATAGGCCATAACCGGGAGGATTATGTAAACGAGCGACATCAGGGCGATTATCCATCCGAGCGGGTTCAGGAATCTCCTCCTCTTTGCGGGGTCTTCCAGGATTTTCGATATGATGTATACCGTGCCCTCCAGGCCGGGTGCTTGTTTCACATAGACCTTCTTAACAGAATCAATGGGTATGCGTGAGGAGACTATCGGATATACGTACTCGTCCTCGGCTCCGTCACCGACAAGTATCACCCTGTCGGGAGATAATCTTTTCAACACATCTTCAAGCTCATCAACGATGGCAGCATCCGATCTGTGACCTATCTTCTCATTCCCTCCTATGAGTGCTACCTCTACCTCCGTATCGCCTTCCTCTTTGATCTCTTTGTAGATGTTTATCGCCGCGTAAAGAGCATTGATGTCGGAATCCTCCGGATCCGCTATCCCCAGTGCCGTCGCGGCGATACAGCATGCTTCAACACCTATGACAGGCGTCTCCACGCCGCCTTTGGAGCCGAAGTCGTCATCTCTGTCCACAACGAGGATCAATGTCTTCTTCATCGCAACTGGATTGACTTCGCAATTATAAGATTATGCTGTATGTATGGTGTAAAAGATGCGGGCACCATGCAAAGCTGAATGGCGGGGGAAATTTTTTCTATTTGCTGCTATATGGCTAGTAACATGCGTATCAAATGGCATGGGCATTCATGTTTCGAGTTCATCGACTCGGAGAATTCTGTGATAATAGATCCGCATGACGGCAAGTCCATCGGGATCAAACCCCCGATTTCGAGCGCGAATATCGTCTTAATATCTCATGACCGTTTCGATCACAACGCTCAAAGGATAATCAAGAACGAACATGCCGTTCTCTTCGGCGAAACGGGAATACATGAGATAAACGGATTGGAGGTGGAGGGACTCCCTTCATATCTCGACGAGTGCAACGGATCCGGCAGAGGTCCGAATACGATATATAAATTCAAGATGGATGGGATAACCATATGCCATTGCGGGGATTTGGGGGATATTCCTTCGGATGAGGTTCTCGACGCTTTGAAGAACGTGGATATAATATTCGTACCCGCGGGAGAGGTGTTCACGATCCCGATCCCGAAATTGGAAAGATTCCTCAGTGAAATAGATCCCAAAATAATCGTCCCAATGCACTATCGCGTTGGCGGACTCACCATCCCTCTGAGAACACTCGACGATTTTTTGAAGAACGTATCCGACGATATGATCCTTTATGTCGGGAATGAAGTGGAATTAATATCCGACGATGTCTGCGAATTCATGGGCCTTTGGGTCTTCGACAGATGATCAGTATAAAACGAGGCCGTCCTCGATCTTCCCCATCTCGATAGGAGTTGTCTCATCGCCGATGAGTGCTCCTTTGGAATTGCAGAGTATCCCCGCGCCGATGTACTTGGAACCGTGATTCACCGAGCATCTCTTCGCTTCCACCTTGAGGACATCCTGCAGGAACTTCAGATCCTCTTCCGTTGCGTCCGGGTTGCACAGACATCCCTTGTTCGTAACCACACAGGCAGACCCCACCGTATTGTATCCGGCGACGGCCGACCTCACAGTCTCCACTCCGAGGGCGTCCGATATTCTCTTCTCCGCGTTCCTGCCAAGATCCGGGTTGATTATCGCTCCCATGTCATTCGCCAGGATATTGTTCCCCGCTGCGTTCACCTTGTCGGGCAGCACGGTAACGTTTATCCTCTCCCTGATCCTCTCCAGCTCTGCAGCCTCTATCATCCCCGACACGACCGCGCCGTTGGAGTTCATCTTCACCAGCGAACCCACCACAAAGGAACCGGAGACCGTGGTTAAAATTGTCTCCACGCCCAGTATCGTCTCGATATCTCTGACGAAATCGGGCGCGGAGTTTGCCGCTACTAGTGAGAGACTCTCATTCACCGATGCATAGATCCCTATATTGGGGGTGCCTCCGGTACGTGTAAGTCTCATCATCTCGTTCACTCCGCGAGGGAGACCTCGACAAGTCCGTCATCGAATTTGACGGCCTTGACGACAACCTTTGACGGAGGGTTCCTTATTCCGTTCTGCCAGATCCTCTCATTCAGGGATGCGTCTATCCAAACATTCCCCTCATCCACTTTCATATGTCTCATGACATAGGCTCTGACTTCCTTCACGGCGCGAGCTGCCCTCTTTGTGCGAGGTGCCTGCTTTGTTTTCCTGAGCGGTATGGTCATGATTCTTTCCATTTCGTCTGCCATATTCATCACTCCTTTAGTTTGCTCATGCGCCACGACCTTCTCTTGGGGTGGCGCAGGAACTGCCTGTTAGTTCTCATCATGACCCATGCGGGCACACGGCGGTTCTGATTGACTTTTTTGTTTAGCCGGCCCTTCATTGCCGGCGGCTTTGTACTGGACATTGTCATCTCCTCTCTATTTTGATCTCCCTTTGATGGGGCATGATCTTCTGCAGGATATCTTTGAGCATGGCATCCGTTATAACACTGTTCAGTCTTCCGCTCTGTGCGATCTGAATCAGTTGCATCTCCACCATGTTGGCTTGCTCAGGACTCGCGAGTTTT
>JAITTK010000025.1 GCA_031287135.1 Candidatus Methanoplasma reticulitermitis | reverse complement strand
TCCATTCACGATGCCGGTGTCACCGTCCGTCTGATCAATGACAGCATCCCTGGAAATCCTGAAAGGTATTCCCATCTTCACAATAAATATGCCGTGATCGACGGGAGGAAAGTCATAGTCACATCCGAGAACTGGACATCCGACAATCTGAGTCCCGACTGTTCCAATCGCGGTTGGGGTGCCGTCATCGAGAGCCCAGAACTTGCGGGATACATGCGTGAAGTGTTCTTCAGCGATATGAATCCCGAGTTCGGGGACGTTATCTCCCTTCTCGATATGTATCCAGGCCTGAAACCCCGCCCCGGCACCATGGTATACGACCGTCCCCATACATCCTATGAAGACACGGCGTTCGCCGCGGAGGTCATGCCTGTTCTGTCTCCCGATAACTCGCTGCAGGCTATCAGGCATCTTATCGACGGTGCGGAGAACCGCATCTACTCCCAACAGATGGATCTCGGGAGTTCCTTTGCCCGGATATCCGGAGATTCACCCCTGAAATGGATGAGTTCCGCGGCAGACAGGGGGGTCGATGCCAGACTGATACTCGATTCATCGATCGGAGGGAGTTCGAAAGATGATACCTCGAGACTCATCAACAGCACAAGCGGTGTGAAGACAATAGCTTTGAACGGCGGGGGCGGATTCTCATTGATACACAACAAAGGCGTGATAGCCGACGACGCCGTTTGGGTCGGTTCTGTTAACTGGACCGAAAACTCCTTTATGAATAACAGGGAGTTCGCAGTTGTCATCCGGTCCGCGGAAGTCACGGATTTCTTCACGGGCCTTTTCCTTGATGATTGGGGGACCAACGAGCATACGGTCGCCGAAACAGGGTTGGACATCTCACACGATGTCTTGTACGCCGGGGGTCGTATGCTGCATGTGTTCACCGTTTCCGGACCTGAGGATTCGGCATATACATGGGATGTGCTTGGTGACGGGACCGTAAGAAGATCGGGCACGAACAGGATCGTATGCGAAGACATTCCCGGCGGAGACCATACGATGAGCGTGACCATGGACGGAACCGGATATTCCGCCACATATGCTTATACGGCAGACGTTCCGATGGAACCGCGGTCGGGGGAGAACACGGATACCTGGTTGCTTGCCGGGGCATCGATATTCATCATCGCGGGATGTCTCAGGGCCGTTCTGAAGAGAAGGAATAATAACCGCCGATGACGAATACCTTTTTGATGTTAATAAGGCAGATGACCGCCCGTGATGTGGACCGCGTGTATGAGATCGCCTGCCGTTCACTCGATGAGTATTACACGAAGGAGGTGTTTTACTTCCTGATCGACGGGTGGCCGTCCGGACAGCTCGTGGCCGTCAACATGATCGGGAACATCATGGGATTCATATCCGGGGCCAGACTGACACGGGATAAAACCACGGTCTCACTGCTGGCCGTTGATGATATGTACAGAGGGGTGGGAGCGGGGAGCGGACTGCTCAGAGAATTCGGACTGCGGACATCGATGGATGGGAAACAGCATATTCAGCTGGAAGTGAGGAGCACGAACGCCGACGTCATATCGTTCTACAGGAAAAGAGGGTTTGTCGTCACGGAGTACATCAAAGGATTCTACAACAACGGCGGAGATGCCGTGAGAATGGTTTGCAGCGTGCGGGCGAACTCATGATCTGAGGTCGTCTATCGATTCAAGGAATATCTGCGCTTTGAATCTGCCGCGTTCAACGGCTTTCTCATCTCTGAGGTACTCGAGTTCCCTCTGACCTCCGCCGATCATCTCCGATATCGAACAGATGACCTGAAGGATATCCGCAAGCTCGCCGATATCCTTGGATTCCAGATATTCTCCGACCTCCTCGGCGAGTTTATCATTCAACGCATCCAGGAATTCTTCGTCGCTGAGCACTTTGAAACTGGGCATCTCCCCGTTCTCCAGTATGATGCCGGGGACCCTGTCCCGGACAAGTTTGTTGACCTCTCTGACTGTCATATGATCATGTATGAAAATGGGGGTTTGAAAAGGTTTGTGCGGATCAGTTGAACATCTGATCGTCGAGGTGCTCGTTCTCGAAATAATACTGAGACCTTTCCTTCTGTGCGCTGGAGACGTCCTTAGACATGCCCTTCATGTACGAACCGTACTTGTCCCTGATCTGGTCCTCGACCGGCCTGGACCTCTTTCTCGCATCTTTTATGTGATCCGCGGTTATGAGGGGTGCCCCTTCCATCACGGCGATATCCCCGGCCGCCCTGATCAATCCTCCGAGCTCTCTGAGCCTCAGCGTCAGGGAATTGGTCTGGTTGTCTGATTTGGCACGGACCCTTCCCTCCGAGATGATGGATTCCACGGCCTCTATGGTGGCATGCGGTATGTGACCGTCCATCATGACCTCCTGAGCAACGAACTGAGCATACTTGGCACGGTTATGCGATGTGTCCGGCATCGCCGTGTCCACAAGGACTTCGTATCCGCCGCCGATGATCCTCGATCTCAGAGGGGACAGTATGTTCTCCAGGTCCTGTATGTTGCATGCCGCCACCAGTATGAAGTCGCACGGGACGTTGTCCACTTTGACGCTCGCGCCCGCGGACTGCGGGTTCCTGCCGACGATCGGGAATTTCTTCTCCTGCATGGCCGTCAGTATGTACCTCTGCAGATTGCCGAGGTGGGAGATCTCGTCCACGAACAGGACCCCTTCGTGGGCCTCGTGGACGGATCCTGCCGTGACCCTCTCGTAAGACGGCGTACCGAGCTTCTCGTGCCCTCCGTAGGGATCGTGCCTCACATCGCCGAGCAACTCCGTCTCCGATGCGCCCGTGGCCAGGACGAACGGGTCCCTGTTGAGTTTCACCAACACCTTCTGGTTCGATTTTTTGTTCAGCTGGTTCCTCTTGAGGAGGGATTTGCTGTCGAGCATCCTTATACTGTCGCCGGCGCGTTCGAAGACCACCGTCTCCTCGGTACCGTCGGCCAGTATCTTCGTGGTGTGGACCCTTTCTTTCCCCGTTATGACCGCCTGGGGCATGGCAGCCTCCAATACGCCGCTCAGCAGGTCGCCGAAAGGATTCGAATTGGGGCCCATCTCGATCTTGCTCTTGCTGCAGAACGGACATGCCGTATCGGAGGGGAGGGAATACTTGCCGCAGGTCTTGCATAGGTATCCGAGCCTCTCGGCCACGTTCCTCGGGGCGTGATCCGGTGCAAGCAGTTTCCCGACCGATTCCGCACGGATGCCGTCTTCGTCGTGGACCTGACCTTCGTCAAGCACTTCGAGGAACGGTCTCTCGGCGTTCTCCGGGTTCCTCACCACCCTGATCTCATGTTTCGGTTTAGGGAGATTCATGGATAAAGCGCGGGCGATCATCGATTTCCCGGTGCCCGGCGGGCCGACGAGAAGGAGATGCCTGCGCTGTATCGCGGCTATCTTGGCGAGATGTATCGCCTCTTCCTGTCCCAGGACACGGTCCAGCGGATCGGAAGGTATGAGCACGTCCTCCGTGCTCTTGAGTCCTTTTATGTCTTCCCACGATTCTGCCGCTTTCTTGCACTTCATTTGAATCTCTCTCAATAGAGGCTCTCTTTGGTGAATATGACGGTCTCTGCCGGCATCTTGGTTATGTTGCCCTTGCGGGTACCGACTATCGTCTTGATGCCTTTCTCGGCGGAGACGTCGAGTATCCTCTGGGATATCACGCCGTCGAAGACTATCGCCGATATCCCCTCCGAATCCTCCTTCAGAGAGTTCACCAGATTTTTGACGGCGATCTCCCTTATCACGGAATTATCCTCCGCGAGGAGTTTTGCGTTATGTGTCGATGACATGTCGAGGAGCATGTCCCTGAAGGCCTCCTGCTCCGGGGACAGGGTCTTTGTGTTCCTGTCCTTCTTCCCGCGCAGCGTCCTTGATGATTTCCCCTCGTCTTCGTTGTTCTTGGGAGCACGGGGTCTGAGCGCGTTCTCGGTCAGCACCGGGGCGTCTTCGTCTTCGTTGTTCTTGGGAGCACGGGGTTTCCTCGATCTCTCTCCTCTCGGCCCCTCCGTTTCCTGCCCTTCTTTCTCAGTCGCCTCGGCGGGTTCCTCTCTCACCGTCTCATCGACTTTCTTTTTGAACTTCTCGATGTTGTCGCTGTTGAACCTGTCGCGTCCCCTTCCGTTGTCGTGGTCTTCATGGTCGCGGGGTTTTCCCTTCTTGTCGTTCCGGTCTTTCCTGTTCCTCTCCTCGTAAGAGGGTTTCCTGTTCCTCTCCTCATCCTCGGACGGCAGTTCCTTCTCTTCGGTTACGAGACCGTTCATCTCCATGTATTGGTCGCCGGATACTTTGTTGCGGAGACATTTGACCAATTGTTTCGATGACAGTTCCTCGACCTCGTGCGCACGGGGTGCGCGGGCCACGAAATCTATCTCCGAGGTTTGGAACAGTTCCCTCAGGATGAGCTCTCCGCCCCTGTCCCCGTCGACGAACGCTATCGAGACCCTCTCCCTGGAGAGGTCCTGCACCGTCTTCGGTATATTCGTACCCTCGACCGCGATGGCGTTCTTTATGCCTGCTTTGAGGAGGTTCAGGACGTCCGACCTTCCTTCCACGATTATTATGGATTCGGAATCCTTGACACCCGGCCCCGCGGGGCACTTGTCCTTACCGTAGGTCGTTATCTCCTCTATCTGTATGCTCTGTCTGATGCTCTGAGTCAGGTCCGCGGATGATCCCTTGGACTGGCTGATCATATCGTTGAGCAACTCCTTTGCACGCTCGACGACTTTCTCTCTCTTGAGGACGCGCACATCCTCTATTCCGAGGACCCTCATGCTCGCCCTGCATGGCCCGACCCTGTCGATCGTCTCGAGGGATGATGCGATTATGACCGTCTCGACTTGGTCCAGACTCGACGAGATGTATACTATCCCTTCGGATTTCCCCCCTTTGGAGACGACCTCCACCTCTATCCTTCCGATCCTGCCGGTTTTCTGGAGATCCCTGAGGTCCAGGTCTTCACCGAGAAGTCCCTCTGTCTGTCCGAAGATCGCTCCGACGACGTCCGGTTTCTCGACGACACCGTCAGCTGTGATCTTTGCTTTTATCAAATATTTTGTTGCGTTTGGATCAATATTCATTTACTTAGCCCTCCTTTGGGCCGGATGGAAAAATCATCTCTCCTGCTCTGCTGTCCGCACTCCGTTCATTCCGCACCGGAGTGTCTTCTTGCCCATCCCATTATTGTCTTCATTTCTGCCCGCATGGATACTTCCCAGGGCACTCTGCTGACATTTGCCGTCCTTGGACGGCGATTCATCGTGATAGTGATTCAGTGAACAGGGAATCGATCATTCCCTAGAACCTGTATATCCATCTATTTAAAAAGGTTTATGGATGGGGTTTCGGGCCTCGGGATGGGGCGGACGGACCTCCTCTGGCCCGAAAACCCTTTCGGATGCGTCGAACACAGAGTCGGAGCTCCGCGGCGCGTCAGACATGTGTTTGCCGTCCCCGTGGTGACTTCCGGTCCGCTTCAGATTTTTTCCAGACGTTTGAGCATCTTCACGGCAGCATCGACGACATCCCGTCCCTTCTCTATACGGTCCATCGCCTGGAGCTGTGTCATGTCCGGGCCCGTTATCCCGAATGCCACCGGTTTGTTGTACTGCAGCTGGAGATCGGCCACGAGCCTGGATGCCTGTGCGATGACAACCTCGTCGTGTTTGGTCTCTCCCTTTATGACCGCGCCGAGGGTTATGACCGCATCGACATCCGTCCTTTCCAGCAGTGCCTTCACGGCCAGAGGTATCTCGTATACCCCCGGGACCATTATCGTCTTGGCTATCTCCACCCCTAGGAACTCGGCTTCCGCTTTGGCCCTCTCGATCATCATCGATGTGACATCGAAGTTGAACTCCGCGGCCACCATCCCGATCCTGTATGATTTCATATCTTCATCTCCGTTTTATCGGACCTTCGTCCGCAAATCCCTGTCTCTGTCCGGTCCCCGCATTGCGCCTGAGGTTATCAGGTCTGAAAAGCAGGTCGTACGCGTTAACGGCATGCTCTCTGGTCCTGCTGTCCGCAAGGAAAGCCAGTTCGCTGTCGTCCTCGGCTTCGTCCGAATGCACGAACACCTCGATTATATGTTTATTCGTCATCAACTGCGCCCTTATCAGCCCGGTGGACGCCTCATGAGCGCACATCTTATCTTTGTCCTTGGGCCCCGGCATGCCGAGGGCCATGACGATATCGCACCCTCTCTCCTCTATCAGTTTCTTGCATGCGACCGGAAGATCCTTGACTCCCGGTACCGTGTACCTCTCTATCCTGAACCCCGTGCCGGTCCTTTCCAGCTCGTTGATGGCGGCGAACCCCATGTCGAACCTTGCGAATGTCGTGTCCGCGATGCCTATCGTCTTCATCTCCCGCTCTCCGAACCCCTTATCTTATCGATTATCCTTCTTGTCGCGGAGAGGTCCTCCGCATACTCGGTGGCCCTGGTGACCCGTATGTGTCCGAAGCCGCCCTCATCCAGCCTTCTTTTGAGTTCTTCTTCTTTGAAGGCCTGGTCGAATCCCAGGACTATCAGATCCGGGGATACGTCGCGGACCGTGTCGAAGATATCCCCCTCCCTTCCGAGCACGGCCTTGTCCACGGGCTTCAGGCAACTCACTATCTTCACCCTCATGCCCTCCGGAGTTATTGGTTCGTGCTTGTTCTTCCTGACGGTGCTGTCGCATGCGACTATGACTATAAGCTCGTCACCGAGGGCCTTCGCCTGTTGCAGATACGATATGTGCCCGGTGTGTATTATATCGAACACCCCCGATGCCATCACCCTTACCATTCGCTCACACATCCATTCCCGTCTTTTCCAGGAAAATCTCCCATGCTTCTGTTATCTCTTCGCCCGTGACGAAACACATCCCGTTCTTTCTCGAATACTCCGCGGCCCTTTCCTTGGAGTTGGATGCACCGTTGTCCCCCAGCATCTCGCATATGGTGGCCGACGGCTTCACGCCCGCCATGTACATAAGCGCGGTGCAGAGTTCCGTATGCCCGTGCCTGGTCTTAAGGAGTTTGGAGGTCGTGTTCAGAAGATGCACGTGGCCCGGAGCTCTGAAATGCTCGCCGAGGTCCCTTATCCTGTCCTCCGCCGGCGCATCCCGGACTATCGTCTCAGTGTATTCTTTTATGGTCAGCGCGCGATCGCTGTCGGTTATCCCCGTGTATGTCTTCCGGTGGTTTATCGTTATCCCGAAAGATGACTTCGTGTTGTCGTACGGTATATCATTCGGGGCCATCATACCGAGCAGGGGATATGTATCCCTGTTGTTCCAAAACACATCCGAAAGGAACGGAAGGCCCAGTTCCTTCGCGATCCGGTTGGGGGTCGTGGTGCACACCAGGCCTCCCGCGTCGTTCCTCATCCTCTTCAGGATATCGGATGTTATGAACTCCGAGGCGACGGTCATGTCGGTCTCCCTCTCCCGATCGTCGAAATCGTACACAAGCACGATCTTCCCCGCTCTGATGTCCTCCAGTGCATTGCTCAGATCGCTTTTCGGAACGGTGTCTATGGTCATGTTAACGCGGATGAAATCAAGTTCCTACTACTAAATAATTTGTAAAAAATAAATATGTGGTAGATTTTCTCAAAGACCATCATTTTATATTCAAATAGATTTCTGAAGCCGAGGCAATCGCTTGAAGACCAATGTATCCAGCTCTGTGATGTACAAACAGGTGAACGGCATGCCGGAGCAGATAGAGGAGGCTCTGAACGCATCTCTTCCCAACCTGCCCGCATCAAAGACGGTGTGCGTATGCGGTATGGGCGCATCAGCTCTTGCCGGAGAGGTCGTGTCGGACTATGCCGACGGTTCCACCGGTTCACCGGTGAATGTGGTACGCGGGATAGAGCTGCCCGGATGGGTCGATAAAGAGTCGGTCGTGATCCTCGTCAGCTACTCCGGCAACACCAAAGAGGTCTTGATTGCCTATGATGAGGCCCGCTCGAGAGGCAGCAGGATAAT
>JAITTK010000015.1 GCA_031287135.1 Candidatus Methanoplasma reticulitermitis | reverse complement strand
GAAGAGACGATCTCGGCCATGGCCGCAGTTGCTATCATTATATCTCGATTCTCTTCTTCTATCATGTTGTAGATCCATTCCACGTATTCGTTTATTTTTTCTTCAGTCGGTGTCATTTCCGTATTCCTGCAGAGTTCTTTTACCCGCAGAGATAAAACCATTCTTTTTAGTTTATAGATATGACTTTACAGTTAGGATTCGGTTTCCGGATGCTTTATTCTTCATCCCAATCTTTTCCGAACATATCATAATATTCCTGCTGGGCAGGCGTTCTTTCTTTTTTAATGGGTTCATTAATTATGTTTTCCGGCGATTCATCTTTCTTGGCCGAATCCACTATGAATTTGTAAATGCCGTATAACATGATCAAAGCCACTATTATTCCTAACAGTATCTTCAATTCTAATATGCTACTCACCAGGTCTAAATGAGATGTATCGTAAGGTATCGCCGTGTTTGCCATGATCCCATGAACTATTTCGCGCGAAATAAATTCATCTCCCTATCTGTTCTGTTTCTTCTGCCGAATGGGATTTTTGTATGTGTTAGTTTCATGGTCCATCAGAAAGCTGTAATGCAGTTCTGTCCAGCAGATTCTGTCAGGATCCGTAAGAAGGAGGCAATGGGGTTGTCCATAAGACCGATGATGAGTGGAAATGATAAAAATATTGAATATCATTCATCACAGGTCGCATTTTTGGATGAGACTGCCGTATCTCTCATGCGCCCACATCACTTACAACATCCGGATGGGATAAGAGATCCGCCGAACTTCCGTCTTCCGGATTTTTCCGCAGAATGCTGTTTCGAACGACACTCATCTCATACCTCTTGCAATCCATCTCTTTTGGAAATTCGATAGGCATGTTTACAATCGCCTCACGACGTAAACTGAGTCATCGCCTTCGTTTCACATCACCATTCATACCCGGATCACATCTCGATTTCCGATGTGCCCCCATATAGAGTTATACGCGATGGGAAAGACGGATTATTTCCCTTCATAAACTATAAGCGACTCCACGGGGCATCCGCTGAGCGTCTCCCTTCCTTTGAGACCTGCGAGTTCGATCACAAAGCAGATCTTGACGACCTCTCCCCCAAGCTTTTCAACCATCTTCATTATCGCCCCGGTCGTTCCTCCGGTTGCTATAAGGTCATCCACGATCACCACTCTCTGACCCTTCTTGATGCTGTCTCTATGCATCTCCAGCGTGGATTTGCCGTACTCGAGCTCGTAACTTTCGGAGATCGTCTCCCTGGGGAGTTTTCCCTTCTTGCGCACGAGGACCAATCCTTTGTGCATCGCATACGCCACTGGCGCACCGAACACGAACCCTCTCGACTCCGACCCCAGTACGAGATCGAAATCCACTCCTTTCAGCGCATCGATCAGGCTGTCCACGGCCATTTTGAAACCGTCCGGGTCCTGTATCACGGTGGTTATGTCCCTGAACATTATCCCTTCTTCCGGGAAATCCGGTATGGTTGTGACATAGTCTTTCAGCGCTTTCATGTTTATCTCACTGACCGTCAATGTCATTGTCGGTTTATATTTTACTTTTGACACGTCCTTAAAATCGACCGGAAGACTGTAATCGCATATCCGATATGGTTTAGGATTTCCGAAATTATAGAGTAAGTGATGTATATTCAGACATGGATTACACTCCATGGCTAAGACTATCCTCAAAATAGACGGTATGTCCTGCGGGATGTGCTCCGGTAAAGTACGCGACGCACTCAAAGCGATAGAAGGGGTCGGCGAAGTGGATGTGGATCTCAGGAAAGGTACCGCGACGATCATACATGACGGAGCGAGCGACGAATCACTGATAGGGGCAGTCCTCGACGCCGGATTCAGATCGAAGGTCAAACATGGATTCTTCTGAAGGGCCGAACAACGAGAGGATAAACCTCAAGACCGACGGGATGACCTGTGCAGCATGTTCCTCCGCCGTCGAGAAGATGCTCGGGAAATTGGACGGGGTGGCCGAGGCCAACGCCAACTTCTCCGACAACATCGTCTCCATTCTTTACGATCCTGCCATTGTCGGAAAGGATGCTCTGATCGGAGCGATAAAAAAAGCCGGATATGATGTCCTCGAGGATGATCCCGATACCCTTGCGGAAAGGGAAAGGCTGAATTCCGCAAGGATAAGGAAAGAGCTTGCTGTCTCGATAATATTCACGATACCTCTGTCGGTCATGGCCATGGGCCCCATGCTGGGGCTGCATGTACCTCTCAGCGGCGAACCGGAGATATATTCCATCATACAACTGATCCTCTGCGTACCTGTACTGGCGGCCGGAAGGCGTTTCTACACCAGAGGGTATCCCGCGCTCATCTCCCGGACGCCTACCATGGATACCCTGATCGCGCTCGGAACCACGGCGGCGGTGGCATACAGCCTGTATGCGACGTTCAGGATATTCACGGGGGACCCGCATTCCATGCACTCGCTGGTCTACGATTCCGCCGCCATGATAATAACTCTGGTGTCCGTCGGAAAATACGCGGAATCCAGATCCAAGGTCAAGACGACCGATGCCGTAAGAGGGCTGATCGCCCTGGCACCTCTGACGGCAAACGTGATAAGGGACGGAACGGAAGTGGAGATACCGGCGGATGATATCCGCATGGGGGAGATCATCGTCATAAGGCCGGGGGAGAGGGTTCCGGCCGACGGGTTGATCGCAGAAGGGAGTTCATCGGTGGACGAGTCGATGCTCACCGGAGAGAGTATGCCCGTGTCCAGAGGACCCGGCGACACCGTTTACGGCGGGACGATGAACATCAACGGTTCCCTGAGGGTCATTGCGGATAAGATCGGGAAGGACACTGTTCTTTTTCAGATAGTCAGGATGATACAGGATGCCCAGGGCACGAAAGCACCCGTCGCGAGAGTCGCCGACCGTGTGGCAGCGGTGTTCGTCCCCGTCGTGATGGTCATAGCCGCGGCCGCATGCCTCATTTGGCTGTTGGCCGGGAGAGGTATCGAATTCTCGGTCCTCGTCCTGATATCGGTCCTTGTCATATCATGTCCGTGTGCACTCGGACTCGCCACGCCTCTGGCCATAACGGTCGGCACAGGGAAAGCGGCGGAGCATGGGGTACTCTTCAAGAACGCGTCTGCACTGGAGAGGTCCGGAAAGATAACCTGTGTGATATTGGATAAGACGGGGACCATAACCGAGGGTAGGCCGAAAGTCACGGATATCGAATCGGAAATCGCAGAAACGGAACTCATTGCCCTTGCGGCCGCGGCCGAGATGGATTCGGAACATCCGCTGGGGAGGGCGATAGTGTCATATGCGAAAGAGAACGGGATCGATATCCCCGCGTCTTCGGATTTCATGTCCGAACCCGGCGGAGGCGTCAGATGCACAGTGAACGGGAGACGGGTCTCAGTCGGTAATGTCGATTTCATCGGATCAGGTCCGGATGATCCGGAATATGCGTCCCGGATGTCGTCCGGCGGGAAAACAGTAGTGTTCGCAGCGGTCGATGGGGAATATGCAGGTTCGATCGCGATTTCCGATCCCATAAGGGACTCAACGGTGTC
>JAITTK010000106.1 GCA_031287135.1 Candidatus Methanoplasma reticulitermitis | reverse complement strand
ATGCTCGGATCCACCCCGTAATAGTTGCGTCCCATCGGAAGGATGTCCGCCCCGCCTCTGGTGGGAGCGCCCGACGGACCCGGAAGGACATATTCCCCGTTGAATCCGTCAAGGAGGTTATCGACCTCGTCCGTCATTCTCCTGAGATTCGGTATCAGTCTGTCGCACGCATATCCTATCGAGGCGGACAGGCGGTCCGTCATCCCTCCGTATCTCTCGATCACGTATCCTTCGGTCCGGGACCTGTCGTAACCGAGGTCCGCCATGGACTATATCAGCAGCTGGTATTCCGCATCCACATTCTCTATCACGGCGCTGTTGAGTTCCCCGTCGGAGGAATATCCCGTGGGATCGTCCATCGCGGATTCTATGTCGCGGCCCATGACTTCGGACAGGGATGTCCTGAGGGAGGGGACATCGTTGTTCCTCAGTCTCATCAGGGAGTAGATGCTCTCGCACATGCGGGCCCCTTCCGGGACCCTTCCCATTATGTGAAGACCGTCCCTTACGAGCGCCTCTCTGACGTCCGTGAGGTAATCATGGAGTTGCGGAAGATATTCCGCGAAGGCCTCCGCATCGGTACCGGGAGGCAGTCCGAGATCATCGAAGAGGTTCGCATCCCCGGCCGCCGCATATATCTCTTCGACAAGGAGTCTCTTCCTCTCAGCTGACGCGGAGTTCCTGAACTTGAAATACTCCTGCAGGGGGACTTCCACCGGAGCAAGATCGTCATAGCTCCCGGCACGGGCCATGACGGGGCACATGTGGCCTATGACTACGGCCTCAGACCTCCTTTTAGTCTGTATGCCCTCCCCGGGATCGTCTATCACGTAAGGGTACATGTGAGGTATGCTGTTCAGGACCAGATCCGGGTAGCATTTCCCGGACAGCCCCGCATTCTTCCCCGGCAGCCATTCGAGGGTCCCGTGGGTGCCGACGTGCACGACAATCTGTGCGCCGAAATCCTCCTTCAGCCACCTGTAGTATTCGAGATACTGATGGGGTATCGGCATCACAGGGTCATGGTAGGCGGCATCCATCTGGTCGAACCATGCCCTCAGCGGCTGATATCCGATCAGTACGTTCCCTTTGATGACCCCCGGTATCACCATCCTGCCGGAGTCCACGCATACGTTTCCGACAGGGTCACCCCATTTCTTCGTGATCTGGTCCCTGTTGAAGGCCGGTATCCCGTTCATATGTCTCATGTACTCCTCTTTCTCCACAAGACCTATCGCCTTCCGGTTTATGGTCTCGGAAGATACCCATTCGAGGTTGTTCGTTATCCCTTCCAGTAGTTCCGCGATCAGTTCCTTGCCGTTCGAAGGGGCGTCCCCGACATCGTAGCCGCGGTCCTTCATCTTCCTCAATATATCGCTCAGACTCTCCAGGGTATCCAGGCCAGCAGCGCTCCCTATCCTCCCGGAATCCGGCCTGGACTGATAGAGGAGTATCGCGATCCTCCTGTCCTTCGCGGGCGTGCGTCTCAGCACCGCCCAGTTCTTAGCAAGTTCCGACAGATGTTCTATCCTGTCGTGGATGGGTTTCATTTTCCTGAGGCCCCCCACCCTCTCGCCGCCGCTGCCCACGGGTACCGTTATTATCTGGCCGTCCACCTCCGGCCACGAGACCTGCGCATAGATCTCCGATTTGCTGAGGCCCATGGCACTCTCCTCGTAGTCTGAGAACACTCCGTTCAGCGTCATGGCCTGCAGCACGGGCACATTTGTCAGATACCTGTAGAAATTCTCGTCATCGGGTGTGTTCATCCCGTCGGATTCCCTGGAGTTCACGAGCTGTGAGAACGGGGATGCCATTATCATCACGTCGACCCTCGTCCTCTCCCCGTCCATCATGTACTGTTTAACGAGTTTCGAGGTCCCCCTCTCGCCGGGGACACTGCTCGTGGTCGCGGAGAAGAAGACGGGTATGACATTCAGTCCCTTGGATTCCAGACATCGTATCAGAGCATCGATGTGCAGGGTGTTATCGAATATCCAAAGATTCCCGGTGAACATTATCCCAACGGTGGGTCTGCCGGGGTCCAGGGTCCTGAAATACTCTTCCGCGGTTATGTTCCGGTCGCAGTCAGGATGATATATGCCATCCGTTCTCTGTTTGACAGGTTCGGGCACCGGTATGTCCGGTCCGCCGAGTCTCCTGTTCAGCCAGAGTACCAGTCCCTGATCGTTCTCCGAGCCTCTGTAACCAACGTATTTTCCGAGAAGGATGAATTCCTCATCGGTCCCGCTGAACATGTCCCTGTACGAGAACCTGACATCGGCATTGCCCGAGTAGATGAACACCAGCCCCTTGGATTCACGGAGGACCGATTCGTATCTGTCGAACCTGTTGAATCTCGTGGGATCGGTCATGCACCTGATGAGCACAAGATCCGCATCCCTTGTGGATCTGGTCAGTTCCCGGTATTTCACGAGGTCGTTGTCGAGCTCGCTGCTCTCGAAACAGAGGAGTTCCGCATCCAGACCGAATCTTTCCGTAACGTCCCTAACGGGCTCTATCATGGTCTTCGGGTCTGCGCTGTTGACGGATATGTTTATTATCTTCATTTCTGCACCCATGAAAAACTTATTATGTATTAAGTTGGATTATACATCCAAATATATCTATTATTATTTGAGGAATTGTATGAACGGCAATGATATTCTGTTTCCCTTTACAAGTATAGTCGGTCAGGAGAAGATGAAGAAGGCCCTTATTCTGAATGCTGTCGACCCGGGTATAGGCGGTGTGCTCATAAAAGGTGAGAAAGGAACCGCCAAATCGACCGCGGTCAGATCGCTGGTGCAGATCCTTCCCGAGAGGGATAATGTCAGTCCGTGCACCTTCAGATGCGACCTCGGGAGGCCCGAGAGCATGTGCCATCGCTGCAGGGAGCGCCTGATGGGAGGAGAGACGATATCTCCGGTGAGGGTCCCCGTCGGGGTGGTGGAGCTGCCGCTGAGCGCAACAGAGGACCGGGTGGCCGGAACACTTGACATAGAGCACGTACTGAAGACCGGCGAGAAGAAGTTCGAACCGGGGATACTCGCACAAGCGAACGGCAACCTGCTGTACGTGGACGAGGTGAACCTCCTTGACGACCATCTCGTGGACCTGCTACTGGATTCCGCGGCGATGGGTGTGAACTATGTCGAGAGGGAGGGCGTATCCTTCTCGCACCCATCGAGATTCATCCTCGTGGGCACCATGAACCCCGAAGAAGGCGAACTGAGGCCGCAGCTGCTGGACAGGTTCGGGCTCTCTGTAGACGTGAAGGGTGAGAAGGACACGAAGGAAAGGGCCGAGGTGGTAAGGAGGAGGATAAGATTCGACGAGGATCCGAAGGGATATCTGGAGACATGTTCGGAGGACATACGGAAACTCCGGGAACGCATAACATCGGCAAAGGACAGGCTCCGCGGAATACCCTCGGATGACGACATCATCGAGATGATCGTATCGGTGACCTCGCACTTCGGCGTCGATGGACACAGAGCGGATATAACCATGATGAAAGCGGCTAAGGCGAACGCTGCCATGGATGGCAGGAGGAACGCCGGGAAGGAAGACATAAGGGAAGTTGCCGAACTCGTGATGTCGCATCGCATGAGAAGGCGCCCGTTCGAAGAATCGAACATAGATGCCGGAGAACTGGAGGAATGTCTGCAACGTCTCTGAAGGACGATCCGTGCTTCCCGTTCTCAGCGGTATTCGGGATGGACCAGACGAAGAAAGCGATAATGTGCGCTCTTGTGAGCAACAACATCAGGGCCGTTCTCGTCAGAGGTCCGTCAGGGGTCGCCAAGACGACGATATCGAGATCCATACAGGGGATATCAGGCAAGAGGACCGTAAACATCCCTTTGAACACATCCGATGAACAGCTGTTCGGAGGAATGGATCTGGAATCGACGTTGGCCGACGGGAAGGTCACGATGAACGAGGGGCTGCTCAAAGAGGCCGACGGGAACATAATCTATCTGGATGATGTGAACCTGATGGATCAGGGTACCCTCATATCAATGATGGAGTCTGTGCGCAGCGGGAAGGTCATACTCGAAAGAGAGGGGATATCCTCCTCGTACAGCACGGACACGCTCATCATAGCATCCATGAACCCATGCGACAGCGACCTGAGCTCCCACATCTTGGACAGGTTCGATATCTGCGCGTATGCGTCGGTCCCCGAGGACACGGCGGACAAAGAGGAGATACTCAGAAGGAACATGGATTTCATCGGCGATCCGGACAGTTTCAGGAAGAAGTTCTCAGATGAGGACAGACGCATCCGGGAGAACATCGCCAGAGCGGTCAGCGTGTTGCCGTTCGTGACGATATCCGATGAACTCACGGACATCACGGCAGAACTGTGCACGAGGATCGGTGCGGAGGGTCACAGGGGAGACATCGCCGTGGTGAACACGGCAAAGGCACTGGCCGCAATGAACGACAGGGACGAGGTCATGAAAAAGGACATCGAAGAGGCCGCGGTGCTGTGCCTCACCCACAGACGGAACTACAGCCCTCCCCCCTCTCCTCCGGACCGTGACAGTGAGGACAGCGGGAACGACGGTTCCGAGGACAAGGAGAAAGAGGACTCCGGCGGCAGCGAGTACCCCAAAGACAGGAAAGACGATGAAGGGGAGCACGGGGATAAGGACAGCCGCGGATCCACTCCGGACCTTCCCGATGCCGACAGCCTGATGGAAGAGATGCTATTCAGCATAGGGGAGCAGTTCAGGGTCATAGACTATCTCGATGAAGACGGCAGCAGGAGGATCGCCCGCACCAAGAGCAGGATGGGCAGAAGGGGCATCGTGGAGAGCGGCGACAGGACAGGCAGATACACGGGATCCAGAGACCGTAGGGGAAACCATCCTGACATAGCGTTCGATGCCACCATAAGGGCCGCCGCCCCCCATCAGCGCGAACGCAGGCATAACGGGATGGCGATATGCATCGAGAGCGGCGACATAAGGGAAAAAATAAGGGAGAGAAGGAGCGGATGCACGATACTCTTCCTGGTGGATGCAAGCGGTTCCCTGGGCGTGAGGAAGAGGATGGCCACAGTCAAAGGTGCGATAATGTCCATGCTCAAGGAAAGCTACGTCAAGAGGGACCGCATAGGCATGATGGCTTTCAGACGGGATGCGTCGGAACTCATCCTGCCTCCGACCAGATCGGTCGAATACAGCTACCGCAAGCTGGAGGAACTGCCCACAGGCGGCAGGACCCCGCTGGGAGAGGCACTGCTGACAGTCAGTTCGTACATGTCATCGTACTCCCGTTCACACCCCGGGGAGATGTGCTATATCGTGATCGTGACAGACGGGAGAGCGAATGTTCCGGTGGATGCCGGTGCAGATGCCAACGAAGAGGTGCTGAAGATAGCCGACAGCATCAAGATCCCCGGTGTCAGGTGGATAGTGATAGATGCCGGAACGGGGTTCGCGAGATTCGGTCACGCAAGAGTTCTGGCCGAGAGGCTGGGCGGGACGTACTCCAGGCTCGATGAATTGAACGCCGACCGTCTGGCGGACAGCGTGAAAGCGGTCGTCGGAACGGGAATCGAATGATGTGTGCCGTCAGGTCCAAAACGGTAACATCATGAGGGAAACCGCACCGGTGCACAATCTCCTGGGTGCTGTCGATTACTCGGTCTGAATACGTCTGCCGCCACGGATGTGATGAACGGGAACACCAAAAAAGCAATTCCGATCGGGAACATCATCGCTGCCGTGTACGGTATGGTCCGAGAATATGAAACCCCGGACCATTGGCAAAAGAGGTCCGGGGACCCCGACGGGAAACGGTTTAAGATGTCCCCTCAAGCATCTGCGGATCTCCGACGACCCCGTTCCCGTTCGGTGGCGCAGAACTCCGCTCCGATGCCCTGCCGAAGTATCCCCATCCCATTGTTCCGTTCTTCAGGATTCCGGCCTTCCGGGGATTTTTGAAACGCCGCATCCGCCGCAGGTTCATCCTTTGTAATACATCATCGCGTTGCAGATGGTCGCGGCGATGTTGCTGCCGCCCTTCCTTCCTCTGGCGACTATATAAGGGACATCCAATTCCATCAGCATCTCTTTCGATTCCACCACGTTCACGAAACCGACCGGGACTCCGATGACCAGGCCCGGATCCATCCTGCCTTGTTTTATCATATCGTACAGGGCTATCAGAGCCGTCGGCGCATTCCCCACGGCTATGACCAACGGTCCCTTTATTTCGGCCGCCCTTTCCATGGAAACGGTGGCCCTTGTGCAGTTCCTGGATTTCGCCTCCGCCACGACATCCTCGTCGCTGATGAAGCATCTGACCTTCCCTCCGTAGCTTTCCAGCCTGTTCTTGTTTATGCCCGATGCGGCCATCTTCGTATCCGTGACGATGGTGGCGCCTTTCCTTATCAGATCCACGCCGATGTCCTCCGCACCGTCCGAGAATACGAGATTATCCGCGTAATCGAAGTCGGCGGATGTGTGTATGCATCTTTTTATCACTGAGAATCTGGGCTCCGGCCAAGTCCTTCCTTTCAGTTCGGATGTTATTATCTCCATGCTCTTCTTTTCTATGTCTTCGGGTTTCAATATCTCATAAACCATATTTCCAGCTCCTCATATCCTATATCCTCTGGGTGTGATCATCCTGCCTCCGGACACGTAGGTCTGGCTGTTTCCCACGATAACCGTGCAGAACATGTCCACTCGGGCCGGATCCATGCCGCCCAAGGTAGTGATGGCGATCTCCTGTTCCTTCCTCCCGATATTCTTGGCGATGCCAACCGGTGTATCCTCCGGACGGTATCTCAGAAGGATCCGTGCGGCCTGTTCCAGATAATCTGTTCTTTTCTTACTCTTGGGATTGTACAGTGCGACGACCATATCCCCCATGCCCGCACAGTCCACCCTTTTCATTATCAGGTCAAGCGGTGTCAGGAGGTCCGACAGGCTTATGAGCGCCAGATCATGCATAAGCGGAGCACCCAGCAACGACGCCGCGGATGATGCCGCGGTGATCCCGGGGACGGTCTCTATGTCGATGTCGGCTTTCATCTCGTCCGCCATCTGATATATGATGCCGGCCATCCCGTATATTCCGGAATCGCCGCTGCTGACCATGGCTACGGACTTGCCGGCCATGGCGTCCTCCACGGCCATCCTGCATCTGTCGACCTCCCTCATCATGCCCGTGCTCTTGTACGTTTTTTCGGGAAAGAATTCCTTTATTATATCGGTGTATGTGGTGTAACCCGTGACGATATCGGCATTCTCTATGACCTTCGCTGCCCT
>JAITTK010000089.1 GCA_031287135.1 Candidatus Methanoplasma reticulitermitis | reverse complement strand
GTTTCCTGAATGTTATCTGTAACGTGTCCGTACTGACCACAGAACTCTTCCGGGACAGTGCGTAGAAATCATTGACAATAAGTATCACGGGCTGTCTGGTGGTTTTGATCAGTTCGTTTATGGCAGGCAAAGCTCCCCTGTCGGCGTTTCCGAAAAGATTATCAGCTTCGTCGAGAACTATCAGTTTCTTACCGCCGTCTTTGCTGCTCTTGTATTCCTCGTCTGTTCCGAGAGTATTGAAATACGAGGCCCTTAATGCCACTTCCCTGATCGAGTTTCCGGTCCTCTGATCGGACGCGTTCATTTCGACTATATCCCATCCCATATCGTTGGCCAGGGCCTCCGCGGATGATGTTTTCCCTATCCCCGGTGCACCCATCAGAATGACTGCGCGTTTTTTCGGTATCCCGACGGTCCAGGACTTCGCCCATTCCTCCAATTCTTTGACGGCGGACGGGTTGCCTTTGACGTCTGAGAGACTCTTCGGCCTGTATTTCTCTGTCCAGTCCTCTGTCATGATCCATCACTCGCCGGTCTTATGCGGCATGAATGCCAACACTGTAACTTCCATAAGCTGAAGGAAGAAGAAGAATGTCGAAGCTATCCCAAGCAGAATATTTGACCATAAGCTTAGCTCGAACCCCCCGAATCTGATATAATACATAAGTGCGGACAGAGCGATGAATGTTGCTCCCCTTGCCCATCTTCTGAAATAAAAATGGCCGAGGCCATAGATACCGAAGAACCCGGGTACAAACCCCATCGCACCGGGTATAATCGCAAGCAGTATACCTATCCAGCCATACTTTACGAGTTTAGGTCTGAACATCGTCATCTGCATTCTCGATATCGGTTCACCGCACTGCTGACAGAAAAGATCGTTGGGCGATAGTTCCGAATTGCAGGATGCGCACATGTTCTTGTCCGGAGATACGAAGCGTCCGGATTCGTCAAGCCGTATGGTATTGTCTCTCTTTCTTCCGCATGTATAACAGAATTCAGAACTTTCCGGTATCTCGCTACCGCACTCAGGACAAATATATCTCATCTGAACCTCAATCTGCGCACTCACAGGCGCATATGGTATGACCCGTCATTGCATTCAACCTTAATAGGCTCATCGTAAAGCCTGCTCATGTTATCCGAGGTCAGGAGTTCATCTTTACTTCCGTCGGCGTACACCTTGCCGTCTTTCATCAACACTACGCGCCCGATGCTCTTCGGTATGTCTGCAAGATCGTGGGTGACTATTATCAGGCTGACTCCCGCTTCTATGATTATGTCGAACATCATCCTGAATTTCGAGGCCATGGTTATGTCCAGGCCGGTCATCGGTTCGTCCATGACCAGAGTTCCCGGATTGGTTACCAGGGCCCTCGCTATGAGAACACGTCGCATCTCACCCATCGAGAGACCCTCTATCGTCCTTTCAAGAAGGTCATCCACCCCCATCATAACAGCCGAGTTGCGGATACTCGCGATCATCTCATCCGAGACTGTCATGTTCCTGAAGATGTCGATGCTCCCAAAGAAACCGGAAGCGATCATATCTCTCACGAGGGTGTCCTCTCCGAACTGGTTCTGAAGGTCCATCGAGATTATCCCCATCCTGCCCCTTATATCGAATATGTTCCAATTCTTCTCCCCGAATATCTTCATTTCCGGCGGGGAGTCCTCATCGAAATACGGGTGTATTTCTCCTCGGAGCAGCTTTATCAATGTTGTTTTCCCTGAACCGTTCTTCCCTATGATTGCTACGCTCTCGTCCTGCTCTATTGAAAGATTTATCGAATCCAGTATCCGTTTGCCGTTCCTTACAACGGAGACATTCCTCATCTCCAGAGCTTTCATGCGCAACCCATAACAGAACATCCCTAAAAATGTTCCACTCGGGTCCCGCCGGCCGCCCGGGGATTAAGGAGTTTCATGATTCCGCCTGCTTGGACTGATCATCCGTATCTGTTCCGGGATGCACATCATCCAACTTCGGGTCGGCACTCCTTCTAAACAAGTAGACCAGAACCAGAACCAGCAAGGACAGCGGCAGGGAGATAACAAGCGCATCGACATACATTATGTTCGAGTCCATGAACAATACCTTATTCCCGGTAATCCATTTGCACACTGGAAGGAATACCGATGTGCCGGCATTGATGAACAATGCCCAGAAGAGGTATGCCGCCGTACCCGTCAATATGCTCGCGAACGCCGCATCCTTCCTTGGCCTTTTTGAGTACAGGCCATACGCCATCGTCGGTAACAACGCGGCTGCGGTCATACCCATGAACAATGATGTGGCTTTGGCTATTATATCGGCCGGCATGAGATAGCAATAAACGACAAGCAAGACCATCACAATGGCCGTGACTATCCTGTTCACCCTGAGTGATCCCGAATCCTCCCTACTTCCCGTCTTTCTGTTCTTAAGCAGTGTGAAGATGTCGTAACCGCCCGCGACACCTATCGTGTGCATCAATGCGCTTATGGTGGATATCGCGGCACAGATCAGCGACAATATGAAGAGACATATGAAAATATCTCCGAATCTGATACCGCTGAACACATCCAGAACGAATTCCGGTATGATGAAATCCACTTTGCCACCCAGATGCTGGAAAGCCATCTCGCCGTAGTTCTCAAAGAAATACACATTGCTGAGTGCGCCCACAGTGTACGCGCTGCCGACGATGGCAATCATGAATATGCTGCCGATTATCAGAGAGCGGTTCAACATCTTGTCGTCCTTGGCAGACATGAACCTCACCACCAGCTGAGGCTGCGTAAGCGCCCCTATGCCGACACCGAGCAGGAATGTGGTGACGACGGTAAGCCATTCGGGAGTACCGAACGACGAGAATGAGACCCATCCGTTGAACCCTTCCAATGTGCCGGCAGATGAACCCGCTCCCGATGACCAGAGATCCGACAGGGATATGTTGGCCGCTGTGAATCCGTCAAGGGTTATCAGCGTAACCACCAATATGACGGCCATTCCTATGAACATTATTCCAGCCTGAAGGGCGTCATTGTACATGACGGCGATTATGCCGCCGTATACCACATACAAACCGACGACTACCGCCACAACAATAAGTATCAGATCCTGAAAATCATAGAGGCCCGTCAACACAACGAGAGAGTTGACACCCCCCTTCAGAACAGCGGCACAGTATATCGGCATCATTACGATGATTATGACCGCTGTGAATGCGCGGATGCCTTTCGACCCGTATATCTTTCCCAGCAAGTCCGCGAACGTGGATGCTCCCAATCTTCTCCCGATCCTCCTGACCCTGGTTCCGAACACCACGAAAGCCACAAACAGTCCCAAGAACAGATTGAGGAAACATAACCACATTAGAGACATGCCGTGTGTGGCGGCCTGTCCGCCGAAGCCTATTATGGCTGATGCACTGAGGAATGTGGCCCCGTACGAGAGGGCTATGATGACAGAATTGGATTTGTTCCTTCCAAGAAGGAATTCCTGATTGTTCTTGGTGTTGCGGTATCCGTATATTCCCAGGATTATGGTCACGCCGATGAATGTGACCAGCATGATTACGAAAAGGTTGATGGGTACCCCGCCGTCCATCATTCCTCACCTTCTTTGTCACATTTTTTGAATATTGCCCATGCGCAACATAATATCACCGAGAGGAAACACGATACGTAAGCTGCAACTATGAATGGGTCGCTCAATCCGAAGAATGTCATTTCCGCACCTATCGTGCTATTAAATAGCACGGTAAAGACCCCATCTTCAAAATAATATATAATATATGCCCCTCTCAGTGAAGATATCCGGCATTTTAATTGCGGAATATTGGAAAGATATTAAATATCCTCCGTCAATAAGCATGACGTTAGGCTTGACCGGGGAGCTTGGCGTGCCCTATTCCCGCAATCGTCAACAGCGGGGGTGACAGCAGGGGGCGGCAGAGCAGATGGGACAAGCCCGCAAAGTGACCATGAGATCTTGTCTTGCAGAGTCGGAGTTTGTGTGTCGGACGGCCGGAGGGTCGTATCGCTCACATTGATCGGGGAAACCGGGTCAGGTCCTGACGGGAGCAGCCTTACCCCGTGCTACTGACGTTTGCGGGGTTGCAGGGTTGAGAAACGATGCGGCCAACTTGGATCCGGATGTTGTGTCCACCTCTGTGGCCTAACACTTATGTCTTTCTCGGGGAGCAGCCCGTTATTATGTCCTTCTCAAAATCGAATAACACTCTGGACTCCCCATCCAGGGATATTTTGAGCTTCATGGTGTTATCTATCTTGCCGACGACGGCACCCTCGCAACCGACGGTTTTGAAAAGTTCTATTATCTCCGATGAGTTCTCGGGAGGACACGCGAAAACGAATCCGCATCCCTGATATGAGAGAAGCCACTGGATCATCTCCGTATCTTTCGGTATGGGTATCTTATCTATGTCCACTGTCCCGCCCTTCATCGAACTCTCCAGCATCATCCCGAGGGTCCCGATGCATCCGGGGTTGCTCATATCCTTGGCGGAATGGGCAAGATGCTTCGATGCCACGGTCGACATCATATCGATTTGGGCTTGGATGTACGGGCCGTCTTTCTTCGTAGTCGTATCCCAGGCATATTCGAGACCTTCCGGATAAAAACCGTCCAGGTCCATGACGAAAACGATGTCGTCGTCATCCTTGGCCTTGCAACTGAGCACTATGTCCTTCTTCGGTACGGTCCCGATAATCGATATATCGATGGCGTTGTATCTGCAGTCGGGATGAGTGTGTCCTCCGACTATGGGGACGTTGAAC
>JAITTK010000012.1 GCA_031287135.1 Candidatus Methanoplasma reticulitermitis | reverse complement strand
TCCGCTTTGAAAACATCTCTGAGCCACTCATACATTGCCAGATATTGATGGTGCGGCGGCATTTCCTGGTCATGATAATCGGCGACCGTATTGTCCGAATCACCTCCGCGGGGTGGCTGCAGACCAAGAAAACGTTCCCATTGATGATACCCGGTATCATATATCTGCCGTTTGAGACCATGATGTCTCCCGGGGCCTCCCCCCAAGCGGCAATGGTCTGTTCCGGGTGTCCGTCAACGCCATCGTATTTTATCATGCCTTTCGGAGAAGAGATCCATTGCCCTCCGTTCAGTATACCGTTCCCAACGAATGCGTCAATGATGTCATCCGAGGACATAGGATCGGTCACATACCCTTCTGAAGAAAGGAAATGGATTATAGATGATAAAGAGCCAGCACCATCGAGGAACGATCCTCCGAATAGGTTTCCCTCACCTGGAGGGTAGTTATAGGAAATTATCGCAATCCTTTTTTCCACGTTTGGCTTGATGCGGAGGTTGAGGTAATTCCTGATTTTATTCGATATGCGTTCTATCCGATCATCTATGGGAACGATTTCCTTGAGAGTAAGATTGAACCTTTCGATACGTTCCGAATCTTTACTGACGCCTAAGGGTATGGTACAGAGAGAACCATCCAATTCTGGCAGGAATATATCTATCATGAACTCCACGGGACTCAATCCTGCCTTACTCGAGGCCCATTCCTTTCCCGATGATCCGGTTATGAAGAATGGAGAGATGTACGTCACGTCCATATCTGCGAGGAGGTCAGTCGCGGAAAGACTATCTCCTCCCCTGGGTCCCGCCATGAATCTAAACGGAAGGACATTCACAATGATGTCCGCACCATTTGCGATAGATCGCATGGAATCCACACAACCCATATTGTAGCTGTTCATGGCCACAGGGATGACATCAGAAAATTTTTGGAGCTTGTTAAACAACAAGGCCACGCAATCAATAGAACTTGTGGGGTAGTTGTTGCCACTGTAGACAAGTATTACTTTACCTAAATCGCAGATTTGGGGAGAATCCTTACGATAATCATCGACCGACCCGTATTCTCTACCTGTCAAAGGATCTTTGATATAGACTCCTTCCCTCACATACGGATACGGAATCTCATCCAGTTGATCATGACCCATATAGTTCTTCAACACCAGATTGAAGATGTACTCGATATCCTCCGAGCTTGCCCGTTTCCAACAGAGGTTGATTCTGTATACGTTCTCTTCGTCATCTTCGTCCATCTTGAAGGCGGATGCATCATATCCTCCGAGCCGGCTCAGAGGCGGGGCCATTCCACCCAGTGCCAATCTTTGCCCTTTGCAGATCTTAATGGCGTTCACGATATCGGAATAAGCAGGCTGTCCCACACCCATGAGGTCCGTGATCAACAGATCCGAACGAATGATGTCATCGACGACACCCTCGATCCCTTTGTTATCGCTCAAGTGATGGATCCTGAAATCCAATCCCATGTCATTTTTCTTGTCGGCATATTCGCATACTGCCTTGACGGCAGGCATTGAAACGGAAACTACAGTGATGTTCATGGCATCTGCACCGGCATTGGATTAATAATCCAACGATATGGTCATATTCATACTTTTTCTTCTTGCTCTTACGGAACAAGACATGTTGCTTGACGTACTCCTCGGCCCCATTGGCCGATAATATCCAGACATGCGTAAATAAGGAAGAGCCCCTGTCAATTTCGTTGCACCGTGTGTTAAAAATCTAACTGTCGACTCGGATCCGGTCTTGTGATTTTTGAACACGCCGACATGCTTCTACAAAAACAAAATATATGAATGCGCATGAATAGGATTATTGATCGCTCGCAGAATCAGCTTCAAGGAGTTCCCGGGGCACCATTATGGCATTGTGTCATTCATACCGTTCAGATGCGCAACTTCAACACTCAGCATATTGGATGGCCAATGAAATTTTAATTTAATCGGGTCACTTGTAACCGGCACTTGATCCGGTATAATTGTTCGTCTGTAAATCTGCTTTAAATCTCTTTGCGACAGACGCATAGGTCGCTAAGATCTCTACCGTAATGCAAACAATGATGATCATCCACAAAACAAAAGCATTCATGGAGATAAAAAGAAGCAAGTAGGAGAGAACTGCTATCAGAATTCCCAATACAGATGCGATCTTTTCAACATTGTATCCGGATAGGTCTTCTGTTGACATGAATATAAAAGGAAAAAAAATCCTGATGTGCCCGAATGATATTATAAGGCCGGCAAGGATTAACAATAACGAATAAAATGGCGTATACCAGTAAAGATTTAGCCCATATATCTCGGAGATAGTGTAAGCTATTGCCGCCATTGCGGCCCACACCAGACCCAAAACCAAAGCGGTTCTCTTTTGCCCTTTAGCAACCATATGCAACCCCAACGATATTCTCACTAAAGTGTTTCATCTCTTAAAAGTGGTCCCTTTACACAGTATCCCCGAATCGACGAAAATAGCTTTCGCTGAATGGGTTCTCTTTGAAATCGAGTGAAAGGACCGCATCATCTTTCAAGAGAGTGAATCGAACTGTGCTTACACTCAAATTCCGAGAGAGCCTAATTTTATGAACATCCAAACCAATGTATATCATGCGACGATCGCTCCTTTTTGTTTGTTACTTAAGTAACGATTGTCGAACTTTTCAATTCTTGGTCATTTCGAAACATCGGATTATGGAATCGATGATCTTTCCCGTTGAAAGATTGTTCTTATCCACTATTAAACCAATCCAGCCGCCGCGCAGACGGGTCATACCCATGTCTCAAACAGAGTGGACTGTGTCTTTTTCGTTTCGAATTTCCTGAGGTACTCGAACACCTCTTCCGTACCGTGCATGATGTCATGCCTTTCGCATGTGTCTCTGAGAATCTCCGCGAGCCTCACGCTGTTCGGACTGTTGCAGATATAAGATTCTCCGAACTGTTCGGCGTACCTCCGCCTCATTCCGGGGAAGAGCCTGTCGAGCGCATCATAAAAATATTCCCGGTCCCCCTCGCGGAGGGTCATCCCGAATCCGAAGCATACTATGCCCTTGACATCCGCCTTTATGCAGTAATCCAACAGACCTCTGAGATTCTCCTCCGTATCGTTTATGAACGGAAGTATGGGGCACAGCCAGACAACGGTCGGAATCCCCGCCTCTTTCATCGCCTCCAGGACACGGAAACGTTCGTATGTCGTCGATACATTCGGTTCGATCATCCTGCACAGATCCTCATCGTATGTCGTGAGCGTTACCTGCACCACACATTTGGTCTTCTCGTTTATCTTTTTCAGGATATCCATATCCCGCATTATGCGGGCGGACTTCGTGAGCACAGATACACCGAACCCGTATCTCTCGATAAGGGACAGGCACTGCCTGGTCATCTGCAGTTCCTCTTCCAGATGGAGATACGGATCACACATCGCCCCTGTCCCTATCATGCAGGGGACCCTCTTTCTCCTCAGCTGTCCCTCCAGTATCTTTGGTGCATCGCGTTTGACTTCTATGTCCTCGAAATCGTGATCCATGCGGTAACATCTGCTGCGGCTGTCGCAGTATATGCATCCGTGCGTGCATCCGCGGTAGAGGTTCATCCCGTTCTTCGGGGACAGGACCGTCTTATAATCGGCATAGTGCATTCTCACTCCGGCACGTCCGAGTTCCCGTCGGACGTCTTTCTCATCGCGGTCCTGTCGCCGATACGCACCATCAGCAGACTTGCTATCAGACCTATGATCAGCGCGGCAGCGGCCGTCATGATGTCGGTCCCGTCCTTTATGAGGATCAGGCCGTCATAGAGTATGATCGCCGTGGATCCGACCGTCAGTCCCAGGATGAGAAGATAGGTGGAACGGTTCCAGTTCACCAGGGCGCGGTGGACGGCCTTCGAGAAGATCAGTACCCCCGCGACGAGCCCTAAGCCGACGCATATCAGCATGTCCATGTCGAAATGCGTCATGCCGCTGGTCAGCGGGTCCATGAGGCCTATCGCCAGGAGCACCGTGGCCCCGCTTATCCCGGGCACGAGTTTGGCTATGGCCATTATCAGACCGATGACGATCATGTACAGGTAGGACATCAGTCCTTTTGACATCAGTTCGTCGACCGACATGCCAGACTCGGCATTCCCGCTGATGTTGAATATCAGGAACACGATGGCTATGCCGAGCCCCGCGACGAGGGCGGCCCATTTGGACGGCCCCATGTTCCCGAATGTCCCGGCACAGGTGTAAAGCATCGGGATCTGTCCGATGATGAGCCCGGCCGACAGGAATATGGCCACTATCCTGTGGTTCTCCAAAAGGAAATCCAAGGCGAATGCGGCGATGAACATGCCGAGCAGTATCCCGATGGCGACCATGGCCAGGAAAGTGAATTCTTTCCTCCATGTATTCCTCAGGTTGGCAATGTCCCCTATGAGCCTCTCGTATATGCCGAAACAGACCGCCAGCACAGCGCCGCTTATGCCGGGGAGCATTGACGTCACCCCTATCAAAGTACCCACAATCAAGTTCTTGGCGGCAGACAGCCTGTCCTTCATGCGCAGGAATAATTATCCCTGTACTAAAGCGTGTCGTGGCTGTCCCGTCACAATGTCCCGCGCGGCATCGCGGATATCAAGGCGCGTCTTCCAGCAATCTCCTGGCGTAACCGCACGTCGGCTTCACCCTCAGCCCCTCCGCTCCCGCATAATCGACCGCCGCATCGATCAGGACCTCGCCGAGCTTGTTCCCCCTGAGGGCCCTGTCGACGACCGTGTGCTGTATGTCGAGGCATCCGTCGTATATCTCATATGTCAGATAACCTCCCGCCTGCCCGTCGACGATGAGGGTGAATCTGCAGCCCTTGCCGTCATGTTCCACCGATCTGTCCATGTAACGGTATCGTTCCGGGGATATAATTTTGTGCTGTATATGTGCCTGATCCGGCTGCTCCTGCAACAAATTTATATCTTTCGCATATCTAACATGCCATCGCTCACTGCGGATACCGCAGGTGAGGTGGAAAACATGTACGGAAAGAGCATAAGAATGGAAAGGATCGTTGACAGGAAGACCGGCAACAGCGTCATCGTTCCCATGGACCATGGCGTATCCATAGGCCCTGTGGAAGGTCTGATCGATATGAAGAAGACCGTGGACGATGTCGCCAACGGCGGGGCCACCGCCGTATTGATGCATAAGGGTCTGATCCGTTTTAGCCACCGTACGAGCGGAAAGGACATCGGTCTGATCCTGCATCTGTCCGCATCCACGGACATCGGCGTCACGTCGAGGGACAAGACCCTCGTTGCAAGCGTCGCGGAGGCGCTGAAGATAGGTGCCGATGCCGTATCGGTACATATCAACGTGGGCGCGGAGACCGAGTCCAACATGTTGCAGGACCTCGGAATGGTCGCGGAGGAATGTTCGGATTGGGGGATGCCCCTGATCGCGATGGCCTATCCCCGCGGACCCGCGATAAAGGATTCGTATGACCCGGCTGCCGTGGCGCATGCGGCCAGGGTGGCGACCGAGATCGGTGCGGATATCGTTAAATGCAGTTACACGGGCGACGTGAGGTCGTTCGAGAAGGTCGTGGAAGGGACCTTGGCCCCGGTCGTCATCGCAGGCGGGCCGAAGATGAAATCCGACCTCGACATACTGAACATGGTACACGACTCGCTGCAGGCCGGAGGGAAGGGCGTCTCGATCGGAAGGAACGTGTTCCAGCACAAGGATGTCGAGAAGATGACACACGCGATATCGGACATCGTCCTGAAGGGGGCTTCCGTGAAAGAGGCTTACCAACTCATAAAGGAATGAACATGTCCAAAGAAATGATCGTAATGGCCGACGGCCCCGATGACAAGAAAGCCAGGAAAGACCTTGTGCTCGGTGCGTTGGAATCCGGCATAACCGCCGCCGTGGTCAGGCCCGATGACAAGGACTTCGAATCGCTCGGCAATGTCAAACTGCTGATCAACAACGGCGGAATCATATCCGACAATGCGATAATCGTGCAGCTGAACACCCCCGAGGACCAGGACCGCGCGATGTCTTTGGCCGGGAAGTACGAGATAGTGATACTCGGGGCATCGGACTGGACGGTCATCCCCCTGGAGAACATGATAGCGAAGTTCAGGGGGACTGGCACGAAGGTCTATGCCTGCGCATCCGATCCGGAAGAGGCCAAGCTCTATCTGCAGACCCTGGAGAGGGGAGTGGACGGGATCGCGATCGTCGCAGAGACCGGGAACGACATCAGGAGATTCTCGGACCTGATATCGTCGTCGATGAGGATCGAACTGACTCCCGTGGAGGTCACAGGCGTCAGGAACATAGAGATGGGGGACAGGGTGTGCGTGGACACGGTCAGCATGATGAGCCCCGGCGAAGGGATGCTCATCGGGTCGCAGGCATCATGTCTGTTCCTCATACAATCGGAGAGCGAGGATAACGGATATGTGGCGGCCAGGCCGTTCAGGGTCAATGCCGGTGCGGTCCATGCCTACGTGATGGGGCCGGAGGGAAGGACAAGGTATCTCTCGGAATACCGTTCCGGAGATCCGATAATGCTCATAGATTCCGAAGGCAACACCAGGATCTCCTCTGTCGGAAGATGCAAAATCGAGAAAAGACCGCTCATCCTTCTTGAGGCCACCGACGGGAAGGACTCGTATTCGACCATACTCCAGAATGCCGAGACAGTGAAACTGAGCGGGCCGGGAGGTTCGGTGTCCGTGTCCAAGATCAAGAAAGGAGACAAGGTGTTCGCGAGATTGGAATCCGGCGGGAGACACTTCGGGATGAAGATCGACGAGACCATCAGGGAGATATGATGAGGCTCTGTGCATCCCTGAGTTCCGTTTCCGATGCAGGACTTATCGGAAAGGCCGACATGGCCGAAATCAGGATGGACATCTTGGACCATATCCCGGATATCCCGGATAAGGACCTGATTGTGACGTTCAGAGGTGCCCC
>JAITTK010000052.1 GCA_031287135.1 Candidatus Methanoplasma reticulitermitis | reverse complement strand
TAAGGAAACATGATAATAGTCGGGGGATCGTCTTCAAAGGATCTTGCGAAAGAGTTGTCGAATGCGTTGGGGTGCGCATACGTGCAGGCGGCGACCACAAGGTTCCCGGACGGCGAGTGCTACACCAGGATAGATAACGAATCCATGAATGACGATGTGGTCATAGTGCAGAACACCTATCCGGACTCCAACCTCATCGAAATGTTCCTGCTCCAGGATGCTGTCAAGAAACTGGGGGCAAAAAGGATGACGCTCGTGATCCCGTATTTCGGATATGCCCGACAGGACAGGGTATTCAGGCCGGGGGAGCCGGAGAGCGCCAAGGTCATGACCAAGCATCTGGGCATGATGTGCGACCGCGTGTTCACGGTCGACATACACAAGGAATCGATACTCGACTATTTCGAATGCCCGCACAGGGACCTGAAGGCGGCACACGCGATTGCCGACCATTTCAAAGGGAAAAACATAGATCTTGTGCTCTCCCCCGATGTCGGGGCCAAGGACAGGGCCAAGGCCGTGGGCGAGAGGATGGATGTGCCCTACGATCATCTGGAGAAGGTACGGCTGTCGGGTTCGGATGTCAGGATATCCCCGGCCAAGATGGACTGCGTCGGGAAGAACGTCCTGATAGTTGACGATATGATATCGACGGGCGGGACGATAGTGGCGGCGAAACAGGCCCTGAGAGAAGCAGGCGCGAGGAGTGTCTCCGTCGCGTGCACGCACGGACTGTTTGTCAACAATGCGCTCGAAAGACTGACCGGGAACGCCCTCGAGGCCGTGCTGTGCTGCAATACGCTTGAGAACGAGGTCTCGCACATCTCGGTGGCGGGGATAATATCGGAAGCACTCGGCGAGAAGTGGTGATGTTTTGGAGAAAGAAGACAACTTCGGCGACTGGTATATCGATATCGTGGAGAAGGCGAACCTTTCCGACAAAAGATATCCGATAAAGGGGATGAACGTCTGGACACCGTATGGCTGGAAGGCCATGAGCAACATAGACGGCCTCATAAGGAAAGAGCTTGACGCGACAGGGCATGACGAGGTATGCTTCCCGCTAATGATCCCGGAGACCGAATTCAAGAAGGAGAAGGAGCACATCAAGGGATTCGACTCCGAGGTCTATTGGGTAACGCATGCGGGGCTGAACGAATTGGACGTGAGGCTTGTTCTGAGACCCACGTCGGAGACGGCGATGTATCCCATGTTCGCACTCTGGGTGAGGTCTCACCAGGATCTTCCCCTGAAGGTCTATCAGATAGTGAACACGTTCCGATATGAGACGAAGCAGACGAGGGCGTTCATGAGGGTCAGGGAGATACACTTCTTCGAATCCCACACATGCCACGTGTCCGAAGAGGATGCGCAGAGGCAGATAGAGGAGGATGTGGAGATACTCTCGAAGATAGCGAAAAAGCTGTGTCTGCCGTATTTCCTTTCCGTGAGGACGGATTGGGATAAATTCCCCGGGGCATATTACACGGTGGGGATCGACACGGTCATGCCGAACGGAAAGACCCTGCAGATCGGGTCGATACACCATTACCGCACCAATTTCTCGGAACCTTACGGAATAACATACGAGAACGAGAACGGCGAGCACAAGCACGTCCATCAGACCACTTACGGTATGAGCGAGAGGCTGCTCGGGGCGATCATCGGCGCGCATTCCGATGACAGCGGGTTGATAATGCCCCCGGACGTAGCGCCGTTCCAGGCTGTGATCATACCGATAATATCCAAGGACAACGGCCCGATCGTGGCGGAGGCCGCGCTCGCGCTCGCGGCGAGGCTTTCCGCTTACGGCATAAGGGTGAAACTGGACAACAGGGACGCGAGGCCGGGGAGCAAGTACTATGACTGGGAGATAAGGGGCGTCCCGCTCAGGCTCGAGCTCGGTGGGAGGGACATCGAGAACGGCGTGGTCACGTTCGCAAGAAGGGATACCGGCGAGAAAGGCGCGATAGAACTCAGGAATATCGAGCAGGGGGTGGAGCTTCTCCTGAAGATCATATCGGTTTCGCTCAGTGAGAAAGCCGAGAAGTCCCAGATCTCGAAAGTGGAGGATATGGACTCCCTCGACAGCATCCCTGAGGGGAAGATCCTCAGGTTCGGATGGTGCGGATGCGAGGAGTGCGGACACAAGTTCGAGGATACATACGACCTCAAGATCCTGGGGACGCCGTATCTGCCGGAAGAGTACAGCGGCAGATGCATAATATGCGGGAAAGCGACCGACAAGCCGACGATGGCTGCGCGTACGATGTGATATCTTGGTCTTTCAGGAAGGCGAATTGGTATATCTTTCGGACAAGACAGGCAAAAGGGTCTGGATCAGGGTCTCGTATGATATGATGAAGATACCGTTGCTCGGTACCGTGGACGGATCCAGATTCAGAGAGCTGGATGACGGGGCCCGCATAAACATAATCGGGAACGACTACGCCGTGTTCAGGCCCGGCGTAATGGAACTCATGGAATCCCTGGACAGAGGGGCGCAGATAATAAGCCCGAAGGATGCGGCGACCATAATCCTCAACTGCGATATAAAACCGGGGACCATCGTGCTGGAGGTGGGGGCGGGGTCCGGAGGACTCACGACAGCCCTCCTGAATGCGGTCTCGCCGTCTGGGAAGGTGCATACCCTGGAATTCAAAGAGGACAATGCCAAGCGCGCATTGAAGAATGTAAGACGCACGGGGCTGGATGAGTATTGGGAGTGCACGATAGGGGATGCGAGGGATATCAGTATCGGCATCACCGCCGATGCGCTGATAACGGATATGCCCGACCCATGGCTGGCCCTTGACAACCTTTACGGCAGTCTCAGGCAGGGAGGGCGCATATGCTCATATGTCCCGAATATGAATCAGGCGGAGAAGATAGTGCAGGCCCTCAGGGAGAAAGGTTTCGCCGAGGTATACGCACTGGAGAACATACAGCGCGGCCTCGAGGTCCATCCGGGCGGCGTGAGACCGTCCTTCGAGATGCTGGGACATACCGGATATCTCATTTTCGGAAGGAAGACATCGGGAACGGCCGAAAACCGATGATCCCGGACCCGGTATAAACTTTAATTACACGCGCGTAATATGTCATTCCATGGCAGTAATCGACATCAGGATCGATCTTAAGAAAGGGGTCGCGGACCCCGAAGGCAGCAACACGAAGAAAACGCTTGAGTCGCTCGGATTCAAAGGTGTGACGGCAGTCAAAGCCGTGAAGGTCTTCGAGGTGACCCTGGACATGTCTGCCGACGAGGCGAAAGAATGCGGGGAGGAGATGTGCAGAAAGCTCCTCGCGAATCCCGTCATACAGAATTTCAGCGTAACTGTGAGATGAACAGATGTCCGGAAAAGGATTGATGGTCAAAAGGAACGCTCCGTTTGATCTGTATGACATCGACATCCTCTCATCCGACGAGGGGGACCTGAGGAAGATATCTGCCGATCTCGGCTTGGGTCTGTCCGCCGACGAGATGAAGGTCATAAGAGAATATTTCAAGAGAGAAGGGAGGAACCCGACGGATGTGGAACTCCAGGCACTGGGACAGGCCTGGAGCGAGCACTGCTGTTATAAGAGTTCCAAGCTGATACTGAAACAATTCGTTTTCGGTATAGACAGGGAAGATGTCCTGTCGAGGGGGGATGCCGGGGTAATGGCATTCGACGATGAGCACGGCTACGCACTGAGGGTCGAGAGCCACAACCATCCGTCCGCGATAGAACCGTACGGCGGAGCGGCGACCGGTATAGGAGGGATATTGAGGGATGTCGTATGCATGGGGGCGCAACCGATAGGTCTTGCGGACCCTCTGTGCTTCGGCCCCATAGACACGGCCTCGGACCTGCCTCCGGGCGTGAAGCATCCCAGATACCTCCTGGGCGGCGTGGTCTCCGGCATAAGGGACTACGGCAACAGGTGCGGCATCCCGACGATAACCGGGGGTATGTTCTTCGATGAGAGGTATACAGGCAACTGCCTGGTGAACGTGGGGTGTTTCGGCATCGTCAGAAAGGAGGATCTCGCCCTCAACCATGCCGGCGGTCCCGGCGAAGTGATGATCCTGATAGGCGGGCGCACCGGCAGGGACGGTATCCACGGAGTGAATTTCGCATCCCAGGACCTCACCGCGACATCCGATGATGATTCGAGGGGTGCGGTACAGCTCGGCGACCCCATAACAAAAGAACCGGTCATACACGCGTGTCTGGAAGTCAACGGAAGGCACCTGATAACCGGGATGAAGGATCTCGGGGGCGGAGGTCTGAGCTGCGTGGTCGGGGAGATGGCCCTGGCCGCGGGGTGCGGCGCAGACGTGGACCTCGAGAAAGTCCCGCTCAAAGAAGAGGCGCTCGCACCCTGGGAGATATGGGTCTCCGAATCCCAGGAGCGTATGATGTGCACATGCAGGCCGGAGAATGTGGACAAGGTTCTGGAGGTATTCGAGATGTGGGATGTCCTGGCCACGCCCATAGCGAAGACGACCGATTCCGGACGCATGAGGCTGTTCTGGAACGGCGACAGGGTATTCGACATGGACCTTGAATTCCTTACCGGAGGGCCGGTATACGACAGGCCTTACGTACTGCCGAGGACCTCGACGAAGGAGTTTGAGAAATTCCCGGAACTGCCGGACGACGAGGAGGTCATACTCACACTGCTGTCCGACCTGAACGTCGCCTCCAAGGAATGGGCCATAAGGCAGTACGACCACGAGGTCAGGGCATCCACCGCCGTGCATCCGATGGTCGGTAAGCTCAACATGACCGGTCCCGGGGACGCGTCGGTGCTGCTGCCGGTGCGCGGCAGCATGAAAGGCCTGGCGGTGGCGACCGGATGCAATCCGTGGTTCACATCACTGGACCCTTACAAAGGGGGCATGTCCGGGATAGACGAGGCATGCCGCAATATAGTGGCGGTGGGAGCGAGGCCCAATGCCTTCACCGACTGCCTCAACTTCGGCAATCCGGAGAAACCGGAAAGGCTCGGAGAACTGAGAGAGGCCGTCAGAGGCATCGGGGATATCGCAAGGGGACTCAACATCCCGATACCTTCGGGCAACGTCAGCCTCTACAACGAGGCATCGGGCGGGACGTGCATACTCCCGACGCCGATGATAGTCGGCTGCGGGCTGATCGATGATGTAAGGAAGGCAGTCACGGCGGATTTCAAGAAGGAAGGCAACCGGATATTCCTGATCGGCAAGACCAAGGATGAGATGGGCGGATCCTTGCTGTTCCGTAAATTCGGAGGGGATCAGGGAGACGTCCCGGGCGTCGACATCGAATCGCTGAGGAGGCTTACGGACAGGCTCCTCGAAGCAATGGATAAGGGACTGGTATTGAGTTGCCACGACTGCTCGGACGGAGGTCTGGCCGTGGCTGTGGCGGAGATGTGCATATCGGGGGATATGGGAGCCAGTATAAAACCGGGGCCGACAGGCCTCGATATCAGACGCGCACTGTACTCCGAGAGCAACACCAGATGGCTGGCCGAGGTGGATGAGGAAGATGCCGCCGCGTTCAAAGCCATAATGAAAGACGATGCGGAGGAGATAGGGTTCACCGGCGGGTCGTCATTGATCATATCCGAAGCGGGGGTCGATATCCCGGTGAAGGAACTGAGGAAAGCATGGAGCGAGCCGATATGGTCCGTTATGGGCGGGGTGAGACCGTGAAGCCGGAGAATATCAGGGTATGCGTCCTAAGGATCGAGGGTACCAACTGCGAGGATGAGATGGCCGATGCGTTCCGCGCCGTCGGGACACAGGCGGAGAAGGTGCACCTGAAACAGCTGGCCGGAGAGGTGTCCCAGGATATGAAGAGGAGTCTTGAGGACTACGATATCCTGGCGCTCCCGGGAGGGTTCGCCGCGGGGGACTACGTCCGCGCCGGTGCAATATTCGCCGCAAGGATAAAGAGCACTATAGGCCGCGATGTGAACAGGTTCGTGGAAAGAGGGAAACCCGTTCTCGGAGTGTGCAACGGCTTCCAGGTGCTTGTCGAATTGGGTCTGCTTCCGGCGTTTGAGGAGACGATGTCCCCGATGCCGACCGCGGCCCTGTGCACAAACGACTCCGGAAGATTCGAATGCAGACCCACCGTGCTCAGGAATGACAACAGGGGCAAATGCATGTTCACATCCTGCGTGAACAGAGGAGAACTCCTGATGATCCCCTCTGCTCATGCGGAAGGCAAACTGATGAGCCGCGACCCCGAATTCATCGAAAAACTCGAAGACAATGACCAGATAGTGTTCAGATATGTCAAAGAGAACGGTAGCAAAGCGGAATATCCATGGAATCCGAACGGTTCCGGATCGGACATCGCCGGAATATGCAATCCCGCCGGTAATGTCATGGGCATGATGCCGCACCCCGAGAGGGTGATAACGAGGTTCACGCATCCGGATTGGACAAGGGATACACGGAACGAAGATGGCGACGGATTGCGGATATTCAAATCGGTTGTCGAGAGACTCAGGTGATCAGATCTTCACTTTGATCTCCACCCGGTCCCCGTTCCCGATGCTGAGAGTCCTCCTCAGATGGTATTGGCATACTATCTCGATTATGTTATCGTAATGGGACCTCTCGGGCATGACTATCGCACAGTCAATGTTCCGGATCTTGGCCTTGTACACGACCACTCTGCCGAATGTCCTCCCGTTGTTGGAGAATCCGTCTATTATTTTGCCGGACGAACTGCGTATGATGTCCAGCTTACTCAGGTCCTCTTTATCGATGATCACATTGAGTGTACCTTCGAAGGGTCTGAAACCGAGTTTCGCTTCGAACTGGTTCATGTACTCGGCCTGGCATATGTAATATCCCCCCTCCCCCAGTCCGTCGACCACGACGCCGTGCAGGGTTATCTGATCGTTGACTTCGAATATTCGTCTGTACTCGCCGTACTCCTGCTTCAGTTCATCAACTCCGTTCTGAGTGAGTTTTATGCGCTGTTTCCTTGCACCCAGATCCCTTATTATGAGTTTTTCGTCCAGGAGTTCCAATATCCTTTTGGAGGCAGACTGCTGGCTCATCTCCAAGGCATCGCCTAATTCCCTGGAGGACAGAGCAACGTAGTCATCCATACCTCCCAATAAGGCAATTCTCCTAAGAGCGAACGTGTATTTTGAGTCCACGTATATACATGGGGCACAAAGAATTTAAACGTACCCCGTGAAAATTATCATGTTTTTTCAAGACCGCCTTCATTGATGACAATGCCCGGATGCACAAAAACAAGCATCGATGTGATTCGAAAAAATAAGAAAAAAGCCCGTTTCGGGCCTTTGATCGCGGTCAGATCCTCATCCTGTTTGCCCAGGTCTTGGCCGAGGGCATGGAGAGACTGGCGACGATCAGCACGCCAACGACAACAAGTACGATGGCGGCATGAAGATCGATCGCGCCGAATATCACAGCACAACACACGGCCGCTATGGTCATGAATGTCATGAACAGCAATACGCTCCACAGCCACTGCCCGCTTCTTGAGAATCCTCCCGCCAAAGCAAAGAACATCACCGCTATCAGCATATACACCCCCATGTCCACAATCGCCGTATCTTCGGGTTTGAATAGAAGAGCGAGACATATCATACTGATGATTCCGCCTAGGAATCCCAGCGCGCTTCCGATCTTAGCATTTCTGGGCATCGTTTCCATCTTTGCACCTGCCGTCTGAATATCATTACCTCTATTAATCATTCTTGCCAGACGTTATCATCCTTACGCTTTCCGCGAGGAACCATATCATGCCGAGGATTATGCCGTATGCGCTGAATTCCGCGACATCGTAAACGAATACCATGGCAGCCAGCATGAACGCGATGACTATGCCTATCCCAGCGAAGATCTTCCTGTCAGCGGCCCAGTTCCCCGCCGTGATGGCGATGAGGGCGAAGAATATGAACAGTGCCGCAGAGATCGCGACGTAATTGTGCAGATCGGATTCCGAATCCATCGTTATCAGACCGACGAGGGCCAACAGCACACCCCCTATGGCGAGGAACGCCCCGCCTGCGGTGTGGCCCGCGTTCTTGGCAGTAACGGCATGTCCGAATCCGAATATCACAACGAGTGCACCGGTGATCATACATCCGTAGTTGAAATAGAACTTGGCATCGGTGTCCGATATGCCGAGTTCGGAGAGGTTGTTAACCCCGAACTCCCATGCCGTATCAATGGATGCCGCGCATAACCATGCTATCAGAAACGCCGCAACCCCGATTATACCGAACCAGGCGAATGCGACACTGTGGTCTTTCTGGACTTTCATACAACCGAACATGCATTTTGTTTAATTATATTTGCGCAAGGAGGCCCATGCAAAGAAGGGCGTTTGCGGATACGCCAGAGGACTCCGATACGCAATGAAGTCGACCGGGCAGCAGGAGTCACCGGGGCAATTTTATAAATGCATCCGCTGAATATCATCGCGATCATATGAGGAATATCTATTTTATCGGTACGGCCGGAAGCGGGAAGAGCACAATGGTGGGAGCGTTCAAGCGATGGCTCGATGAAAACGGGGTCGATGCGATAACCGTCAATCTGGATCCCGGGACAGATAAACTCGCATACAAGGCCGATATAGACATAAGGGAGTGGATATCGCTCGGAGAGGTCATGGATGAGTATTCTCTTGGTCCGAACGGTGCGCAGATAGTAGCCGCGGATCTCATGGCTATGAATATCCATAAGCTCACATCCGTGCTGAGCGGATACAAGACCAAATACGCCCTTATAGACACACCGGGTCAACTGGAATTGTTTGCGTTCAGGGAATCATCGAACCTGATCGTCAATGCGCTGGGCAAAGACAAATCGATGATAGCGTACCTCTCGGACCCGATGCTGTGCAGGAGACCGAACGGATTCGTCTCATCGATGATGCTGTCCGCCCTCGTACAGTTCAGACTCCAACTGCCCATGATAAATCTCTTGTCGAAGACCGATGCGCTCACCGAAGAAGACAGTCGGAGGATGATCGATTGGTTCGAGAATCCCGATGCGCTGTACGGGGATTTCCTGGATGAGTATTCGGATCCGAACACGGTCGTCGGTATGGAACTTTTCAAGGCACTCGAGAACACCGGTGCGTTCGGAAGCATAAGGGGCGTGTCCGCTGAGGAGGAAACGGGGCTTGAGGAGATATACGCATCCGCTCAGCTCATGTTCTTCGGCGGAGAGGATGCGGACAGGGATTGAAACCGTCCTCATCCGAACATGTATGCCGGGGCGGCCTTGACTTTGTTCCTTCCCGCCTCCATGACCTTCTCCCTCGCGGCCAGGAAATCATCCTCGGTCACGGTATCCCTGCCATCTCGGATCGCCAGCATACCGGCCTCCGTGCATATGCTCTTGATCTCCGCACCGGAGGCACCCTCGGTCATGTCGGCGAGCTTATGCGGCCTGATGCCCTTCTCTACGTTCATGTGGGACATGTGTATCTTGAATATCTGTGTCCTGCCCTCGACACCGGGCAGGCCGATATCTATTATCCGGTCGAACCTACCCGGCCTAAGCAGGGCATCGTCCAGTATGTCGGGTCTGTTGGTAGCGCCGATTATCTTCACATCGCTGGTGGGCGTGAACCCGTCAAGCTCTGCCAGCAGCTGCATGAGCGTCCTTTGGACCTCCCTGTCCCCGGATGTGGCGACATCCATCCTCTTTGCGCCCACGGAGTCCAATTCATCAATGAATATTATGCTGGGGGCCTTTTCCCTGGCCAGATCGAACAGCTCACGGACGAGCCTTGCCCCTTCTCCGATGTACTTCTGGACCAGTTCGGAGCCCACGAACCTTATGAATGTGGCGTTTGTCGCATTGGCGACGGCTTTGGCCATAAGGGTCTTCCCGGTACCCGGCGGACCGACGAGCAACACCCCCTTTGGAGGTTCGATACCGACCTTGGCATAGAGCTCGGGCCTGAGCAACGGGTCTTCCACCGCTTCACGCAACTCGAGCATCTGTTTCTCCAGGCCACCGATGTCCGAATATGTCACGCCGGGCTTGTCTATTATCTCGGCCCCGGTGACCACCGGATCCAAAGGCGTGGGCAACACGTTCATCACAGCAAGCGTCTGTTTGTTCAGGGAAACTCTGGCACCGGGCACCAGATCCGAAGGCGGTATGTACTCGGACACGGACACTATGAAGTCCGGTCCGGTGGAACTCTTGACGATGACTTTGTTGTCGGGTAGGACATCGCGCAACGATCCTATGATCAGCGGCGGACTCTTCAGCCTTTCAAGTTCGGCCCTGATCCTGCTGAGATCCTTCTGCAACCTGAACAGTTCTCCCTCGGAATAACGCTTGTCATTCTCAGCAGTCTGGAGGTCCTCCATCAGTCTGACGTTCCTCTCTTCGAGCGTGATGATCTTGGCCTTCAGTTCGTCTATCTGGGCGTTGTCCATGAGTGTTACCCTTTGTGAGTCATATGCCCCTAAGCTTTATTACTTTTTCTCGTACTTACAATCAGTTTAATAACAATAATGCCAATCACGTGGGTGATGATATGCGAAATGTGCGGGAAAGAGGTTCCCGTGGCGAAACCGATGATTGTCGAAGGCACGAAACTGAATCTCTGTCCGAGCTGTGCCAGGTTCGGGGACGAATACAAAGGGACGGGTTCCCAACCGAATCCGTCTGTTCCTAAATCGGTGATAGAGGAGAGGCTTCAGAGGAGAGAGAGGAGGATGCAGACCAGGGATGTGTACTCCTCGACCACGAAGGAACTGGTGGAGGACTACGGCAGAACGGTCAGGGAGGCCAGGGAAGCCAAGGGTATGGACATCGACGAGTTTGCCAAATCCATACTCGAGCGTAGAGGGATAATTGCGAGAATCGAGGCAAACGACCTGGTGCCGGATGACAAGATGATAATCAAATTGGAGAAGGCCCTCGGCATATGCCTGAGGGAAGATGTCCAATCAGGAGGCCAGGTCGGAGGCGGCGGAAGGAAGTCGGAGGGAATGACCCTCAGCAATTTCATAAAGAAAGAATGATCATCTGCTGAGAACCGATGCGCGGACACCGTCCATGAACGGAGCCGGGTCCGTGCCCTTTCCTTTCAATATCATTATCGCCGCCACTTCCATATCTATGTTCATCCTTTTGCAGATCTTGTTGCATTCCGAGATAAACGCCCCTTTTTCCATCCCGATCCTTATGGCTTCCTGAATAAGCCTCGGCAGGATGTCTTCCGATCCGTTCTCGACCTTGGTGCCGACGGATTTTTTCGAAGCTGCCTCTCTTATGTTCCCGATGAGATGCTCCGAAGGCCTGTATGCCACCGGCACTTCCACTGAGGCTATGTCGATCAGCGGTCTAAGATATTCCCCGTTCCTAGACAGCAGTCCCGCTGCGACAGAAGTATCCATGAGCATGTTCGCATCCCTGACCTGCATCCACCGCAGGTCGAGGGAGACATACATGGCGAACTCCTTCGCCGTAAGAACGTCCCTGCCTTTGTTCAGGAACAGGGCGGCCAAGCAGACTGTCAGCTCGTCGGACATGGCATGTCAATCCGCAATGCCGTAAAAATACGTTGCTGTCTCGCGCGCGTTATATGTTTTTATACTAACAGATAAAAATAATGGGACGGATGATTATTCACGAAAGGTTTATAATGGGTATCATAATACCATGCCATCCTGTATGGTGGATCATATGATGTACACTAGGTTTGAGAAGGCAAGGATCGTAGGCGCAAGGGCGCTTCAGATCTCGTACGGTGCTCCGGTCCTCATTGACTATCCGGAAGACATGCTGGATCCCATAGACATCGCCATGCTTGAGTATGAGAAGAATCTCATACCGATCACAGTCGTCAGGAATTAACGAGGAATCAGAATGAGCGAAGAGGAGAACGTGACCGCGAACAACGGTCTGCTGGTCGCCGAGGACCTGTACCTTACATCCGGTGTGCACATAGGTACTCAGCAGAAAAGCGCAGACATGAAGGACTTCATATACAAGGTCAGACAGGACGGGCTTTACGTCCTGGACGTCAAGAAAACAGACGACAGGATAAGGGCAACCGCCAATTTCCTTGCAAAGTACGACCCGAAAAGGATCCTCGTGGTATCCGCCAGACAGTACGGCCAGAGGCCGGCAAGAGAGTTCTCCAAAGCCATAGGCGCGCCCGCGTTCGCGGGGCGTTTCGTTCCGGGCACGCTCACGAACCCGTCGAATGCGGGGTTCATAGAGCCCGAGATTCTGATGGTCACCGACCCTGCCGCCGACAAACAGGCGCTCAATGAGGCTTTGAATCTCGGAATACCGATAATCGCGCTCTGTGATGCCAACAATGAGACCAGGAATGTGGATCTCGTGGTGCCTACCAACAACAAAGGAAGGAGGGCGCTCGCCTGCATCTATTGGATTCTCACGAGAGAGGTTCTTCTCGCAAGGGGCGACCTCAAGGATCCGGCGGATTTCCAGGTGGAGATAGAGGATTTCGAAGCCAAGCTTTGAAATCCGGGCAAACGTTTTACTCTTTTACTCACATTCCGCTTCATGAGATATCCCGCTGTAGCCGGCCGTTTCTACCCTGCGGAAAAGGATGTCCTGCTCGCAGCCGTCGAAAGCTGTTTTCTTCATGAGTTGGGTCCGGGCCTCCCGGAATACAAAGGGGATACGAGAGCGATATCCGGGGCGATCGTCCCCCATGCGGGTTACGCGGCATCCGGAATGAACGCCGCCCACGTTTACAGGAGAATAGCCGAGGACGGGCTCCCCGAAGCGTACGTGATCATAGGGCCCGACCATCACGGGGTCCCATACAGGGCCGTGACCTGCAGCTCTGATTTCCTCACACCCCTCGGACCGTGTCCGATACATGAGGGCATAGTATCCGATCTCAGGGAAATGATACCGGATGAATGCGGGGCCCACAGGTTCGAACATTCGATCGAGGTACAGTTGCCGTTTATACAATTCATCGATGACGATCCTAAGATAGTGCCGATAATAATGGGGGATCAGAGCATGGGGGCCGCAGAGGAGCTTGCCGCCGCAGTTAAGAAGGCATGCATCGGGAGAGATGTCGTGATTATGGCATCAAGCGACATGGCCCACTACATACCGAAACGGGATGCCGAAAGACTGAACGGGATCGTGCTCGACAGAATAAGGATGAATGACGTGGGCGGTATGTACTCGGCCATCCGCGAGAACAGGATATCGGTCTGCGGATACGGCCCCACGGCCGTCGCTATGCTCGCATCGGGAGCATCGAGGATCGAAATACTGAGATATTCCGACTCCTGGGATTCGTTGGAATACGATATCGGCTCGGTCGTGGGCTACGGTTCCGCGGTGATGTACAGATAAAGGACAAAGGCCCTCCGAGGATCTAAACCGTTTGCCCATCCGTTAAAGGGGCGCACGGGTCCGGCCCGTGCGCAGTTTGTTCAGATACGTTTCAGGTATCTCAGGTTCGGCTCGTACACCAATCCCTTATCCATGAGTGCGTTGGAGACCTCTTCAAGCTCCATGCTGGATATCCCCTCGGACTCCGCCCTCCTTTCGAGCTCATCCCGGGGAGCCCCCTTCCCGTCGGTGTCCAGTTCTTCGAGGAAGGACAGGATCAGGTCCTCTATTTCGGCGTTGGTGCTTCCGGAGGACCCGGGCTCTATGTCGATCTCGTCCGGTACATCGGACATGTCCTCCGGAAGACCCAGATCTATGTTCTTGTCTGGGAGTATGGTCCTGAGCGCGGTCTGTATGGATTTCAAATAAGTCGTGGAATTGGGAGGGTCATAATTGTCTATGGCGGCCATTATGCCTTTGGCATCCCTCTCGCTGAATCCTTTGCCGATGAGGGCCTTCTCCGAGAGCCCCTCGACGGACGTCGCCTTCTTCATGGCATTGAGTCTCTTCCAGGTGGACTTGGCGGCATCCAGAATCCATTGTGCTCTGGTCTCTTCGTCTATCTTGACTATACGTTCCGGTCTTATCGATACAAACACCCTGTCATCGTCGGTGGTGTATGTCCTTACCTTACCGATGACTGCGACGAATGCCGGAGCCTCGATGTCGGCCATCGCCGCGGACGCTTCTGGCTGGTACTTTCCGATGTTAATGAAGAAGTTGCCTGTAGCCAGGTCCTGTATCCTGCCTCTCCACATCGGTTCGTCATCGGTCGCCACGTTCTCTTTCTCCGTGAGCACTCCGGCCACCAGGACCCTGTTAACCATCAAACCCAGCCTTGTGACCACGTAGGAAGGCGACTTCTCATCGCTTCCTTTGATCTCATACGTAGCGGAATTCAACTCCGATGAGAATAGCCTCCAGGCGGTCTCCCTCGCATTCATAGGGCCGCCTCCACTTCGTTGTATAGTTTCTCGGCCTCCGCCGTCACATCGATGTCCTCTATAACGGCTTTGCTGACTATCATCATCGGGCCGAAGTCGTCGCTCAGGACATTGCCGGTGAAAGTGACCATTTTCATCATCATTATGCCGGCGATCTCCTTTGCGACCATCTCCGAGTCCCCTCTCGCTTTAGCCAGACCTTCCGCAGCCTCAAGAGTGACCCCCGTGAGTCTCTCCGTGTCCTGACGGTTGACCATGGCACTTATGGCCCCCGTGCCGTCATCGAGTATGAGTTTCATTCTCAGGTCAGCTATCGGTTCGACCTTGCCGTGCGTCGTGCATTCGCCGTTGAGCACGGACCGGTTGCACTCCGGGCATCTCCATATGAGGCCGCTCCCCGCCCTCAGATCCACGATAGTCCCCGTGACCGAGAGGTCGAGGCCTCCGCCTATCGATATGATGTCGGCGATCGTTTTCTTCGAAGCGGAGAGTGTGATCTCTCCGAATGAATCATCGACCCTGTTAACCTCGCACTTGTCTCCCAGATTGAGCTGAGGTATGCCCCTCCATGCCCGGATGTAGGCGTTTTTGACACAGACCGTCTCTCCTTCTTTCAGACCGTAATCGTTCCATGCGGAGAACTGTATCTTACCTGAATCGTCCGCCATTATCCCGGAGTACACGATTTTTGGCTCGCCTTTGACTGTTATATTCCTCTCTTCCACGGATATTATGCGGCCGGTGACCGTAACGTTCCCCGACCCTTCCTTTATGTCGCCTATCTTGATCTCCGTGGATTCCATGGCCACAGTGCGCTCGGGGACATCGACACGGACTCCCTCCGCCATCTCCACTTTGCCGCGGGAACCCAGATTTATCTGCACGCGGTCGTTCCACAGTTTGGTATATGCGTTCTTGAAGAGATACACCCTTCCCTTCTCCAGGTTAACGTTCTCCCCTTCCCAGATCGTGAAGGGAGCCGTTCCCGTTTCGTCCCCCAGAATGCCGGAGACTATAGTCTTGGGGGTCCCTCTGACCGTTATTTGTTTTCTGTCGACGTATACCGCTTTTGCCGTTATGTCGACATTCATCTCCGTGCCTTTGAGTTCCTCGATCTTCTTGGAGATCGTGTCCGCGGTCATGAAGGAGGAGGAGCCGTCAGCCCCGTATTTCCTCTTGATCCCCCTTTTGGCCGCCTCTGCAGTCACACGGTACTCGTTCAGGTATGTGTTCAGCTCTTTCATGAGCTGTTCGTCATCGATTTTTCCGTCCAGTTCTTTCTTAAGTTCTTCAAAGTGGACACGCAGTTCTTCATCATTCATTGTATCGACCTCTTCGTTTTTCCACGAGGTAATTTCGGTACTAGTTGTGTGATATAAAAGATGTTAGATGGGGTGTCCGAGTATCCCGAATCCCGCAGGACCCCTGCCCGGACCGGCAGATGCCGATACAGATCCGGGGAATCGCAGAGTATATCCCGCGATCTCTGTTTTCCATTCGTTTCTTCTGTTTTTGTCCCGCTATATGTCATTCCGTTCGTTTTCGATAACATAATGAATGCATTTTTCAAACATTTATTTAGGGATAACTAAATTATATCCCCGTCACATTACGGTGCATATGGCGAACAAAGGCATACTGATAGTAGGACACGGTTCCAGGTCCGGCTCCAACGAACCCGCGGTCGAGATGCATGCGAAATATCTCCGGGACAGGGGTTACGATAACGTTTACCACTCTTTCAAAGGCTATTCCAAACCGTATGTTCAGGATGTGATAGAGGACATGGTTTCGGCGGGTATCGATGAGGTGATAGTAGTTCCCATGTTCATAGCCAGAGGCCATTATGCCAATGATGTGGTGCCCAGAAGGGTCGGTCTGCAGAAAGGAGATACCGAAGGCACGGCCGTCATATGCGGCAGGGAGGTCAGGGTCAGGATTACGGATGCGTTCGGATATCACCGCATGCTTCCGGATACGATTCTCAAAATGGCCGGCGAGCATGAAGTCGGCGGTAAGAAGAATGCCGTGCTCCTGATAGGGCACGGTTCCAAGGGCGGTGAGAACAAGAACATGGTGATGTCAAATGCCGAAGCTGTGGGTAATGCCGGAAAAAGAGTATATGCGGCGTTCAACGAATTCAATGACCCCGCCGTGGAGGATGCACTTTCGGAGATGGGAAGGGACGGGATCGAGCACATCGTGGCGATACCCCTTTTCGTTTCGTCCGGGGAACATACGGATAAAGATCTCCCGGCAAAACTCGGCCTGGACGGCAGCGGGTCCCGCGGGTCGGCTGATCGGTGCGGCAGGACCATGTCAGTAACATACACCGCACCCATAGGCACCAGGCCGGAGGTCGGGGAGATAATAGAATCGATGGTGGGAGAATATTTCTGACCGTCAGTATTTCCCTCTTTTTATGATATGATGGTCTATCGCAAAGAACAGCGCGGCATAGATCCCCATGACGACCAGCGATATCCATGGGAAACTCCACTCCAAAGCTGTCGCTCTCAGCAGTTCCGACGAATGCGTCAACGGCAATGTCCAGAGGACCGCGGCAGCAGGTTCTGGCAGCAGGTCCACTGAAAACAGCGTGCCGCACATGAATGTCATTGGCAGTATGATCAGATTGGATATCATGTTCAGCGACGGTGTCGATTTTGCCAGCAATCCGGCCATCACACCCATCATAGCGAATGTGAAGCATGAGAACAGCGCGCACAGTATCAGTTGCGGAGACAGGTGTATGTTGTCTGTGAGAACGGATCCGAGCGCGAGCATTATCATGGCACCCATCATCCCTCTGATCATCCCTATCACGGATTTACCCAGAACTATCGAACTTATGCGCATGGGACAGAGGACAAGCTCATCGAAGCTGGAATGAAACAGTCTCTGTATCAGGATCTTCTGGGATGTCGAGGCGAAACCGGCGGTCATGGAGGTTATGGCCATTATTCCGGGTATGACGTACGCGATGTAATCGACCCCTCCTTCGGAGGAACCGACCCTCATGCCGTATCCGAATGCCACAAGATACAGTATCGGGGCGACCATGCTGGAGATTATCACGCTGACGGCGTTCCTTCTCATGAAGCACAGGTCGCCGTATGCTACCCTGACCGTTTCGTCGAACACTCCGTACATCAGAGCTTCCTCCCCGTGAGTTCCAGGAAGACATCTTCCAGATTCGTTCTTCTTATCGATACGTTGAGGTCCTCCGAAAGTCCCTGCATGTATTCTCTGGCCTCCGCCCTGCTGTCGAAGTACCTGCTGATGCTGGTGCCGTCGTCGTTAAGCTGCTCGACCGCGACCGTTCCGATCATATTCCTCAATTCGTCACTGTCGCCGAGGGCGATGATCTTTCCTTTGTTTATGACGCCTATCCTATCGCACAGCGCCTCGGCTTCCGAGATGTAATGCGTGGTCAGGAATATAGTGGCACCTTTCCGGTTAAGTTTCCTTATCAATGCCCAAAGTGCGTTCCGGGATTGGGTGTCGAGTCCCGTGGTGGGCTCGTCCATGAACAGTATCGGAGGGTCGTGCACTATCGAGCACACTATCGATACCCTCTTCTTCCATCCTCCCGACAGTTTCTCGACAAGGGTGTCCATGCGGTCGCCCAGGTTCATGATCTCCGAAAGCTCCCGGACCCTGCCCTCGATCGCAGATCGGGGCATGTTCTGCATGAGAGCATGATGCACGATGTTCTCTCTGACCGAGATCTCTTTGTCCAGGCTGTTGTGCTGCTGGATGACCCCGATGTTCCTTCTGGCATCCCGATAATCCGCGATGGTGTCGTAACCGGCGATCGTGACTTTGCCCGATGTAGGCGCCATCATAGTCGTGAGCATCCTTATGGTGGTCGTCTTACCGGCGCCGTTCGGTCCGAGGAAACCGAAGATCTCCCCCTTCCTGACCGAGATCGACAGGTCATCCACCGCGATAAGATTCTCGTATCTTTTGGTCAGGCCGTCGGCAACTATT
>JAITTK010000007.1 GCA_031287135.1 Candidatus Methanoplasma reticulitermitis | reverse complement strand
GGCTATATCTGTGCACCTGACCGTCAGATAATCTATGTGCCAGCGGACTGTCTTTTGCTTGGAGGTGTGTCTTGCTATCCTTTGGTCGAGACCGTTCATGGCACTTCCCACATAGCAATACCTGCCTTCTCTGAAATGCAAGATACCCAGAGCCCCCACGTTTATCTTCATCTCCGGCATCCCGATGATCAGTATGTATTTTCCTTTGCGGATCATCCGCCCGCCTTTCTTTCATCTTCCTGACGGACTTCGGAACGCGTCTTTATCCTCATGATTATACTGCTGTCGTTTATTTTGGAAGGGGATAATCTGCATATGTCCCCGATCCTGCGGCCGTATATTTCCATGTTCTCGATGGCCTCGCGGTGCTCGTCATAACCGATCTTGACCCTCAGACCATCCAGGTGGAGTACCACGGGTGCGGGTCTCAGGCACATGCTGACCGGCTCGTATTCTTCCAGAAGCTGTTTTATCTCCGCCGGATGTATGAAGAGGGGGTCCTCGTCCAGAAGTCTCTTTTTATCGTTAAGCACCTTCTCGACCTTGTCCCCTATCTCATCCAGCTTCTCCCTCTCGGGTGTGCTCCGCATCCTGGAGGCCTTCCGGCCCACTCCCGATACGATGGCATCGCATTTGTCATCGATGCCTTCGGGCGTCGGCCCCGACACCAGCACCGTGGGGATCCTGATATCGCTGAACAGGTCCGTCTTCGCCTCGATGCACGATTTGAAATTACCGAGCGAGAATATCGCCGCATCGTATTCGTCGATTATCATCTTCTCTTCCAGGCTTATCTGGGATGTCAGTTTTCCTCTGCCCCTTGCCAATCCCATGACCACGGTTATCGCACCCCGCCTCCTGAGATGCTCTGCGATATCGCAAATCGGGTGCGGCATGTGATGACGGCCGAGTGTGGGGCCCACGACGGCTATCTCCGTGCCGGCCAGGGGAACAGACCTTATCTCTCCGCCTATTTCCCTGCAGAACTCAGATATGACCTCCTTGTCCTCCTCCGGGATCGACATCGTCACCGTGAGCATCTGAGAACTCCTGGTCTTCTGTATGATCACTCCTCCGACATCCTCTATCAATTCGAAGAGCTCCTCTGACCTGTACACCCCGCCGTCGTACATCAGCACTTCAAACATCTTTTCCGCCTCCAAGCATCTTTTTGTGATATTTCAGGCCCTCTTCGAGCATCTGCGGTTCGAATTTCTCCTCGGTGGCAACGACCGTGATGACCTGTCCGTCGATGTAGGTATGCCTGTTCTTGATTCCTTCGGGCATGGACCTCCATATCGCCCCGACCACTTCCTTCAGATACTCCTCCCCGGACGCTACCACGATGGAACTCACTTCCTTCTCCGGAACATCCTTCACTTCCATGTCGAACCTTGTCTGCTGTTCGACCCTGTCCTTGCCGAATCTGCTCCACATCTCTTCCAGGATATCCGGAGCATACCTCTCGTCGGTGATCGTCAGATGAGTTATGTTGCCTTCCGTCCTTATGTTCGCGACATCCGCCACGGTCTTGCTCGAAGGCTCCGTCTTCAACCTTATCGAGAATACGAACAGAGGCACTTCCGGCCTGAGGACGAGCAGGGCATTCTCCATCTGGAATGCCTTTCCGATATCGGACATTATCTCTCTGAAGAGATTTGCGTATGCATCCCCCCCGAATCCATCCTCGGCGATCACTTCTATTTCCATCCGGACCGCCTCAGAGGAATCCGGAGCTCAGCAGTGCACCGCCGACCGCTCCGATATATTGAGAGTTCGGGGGGACTATGGGTTTCTCCCCAAGCACCTCCCCCACAGCTGTAACGAGACCTGATATCAGAGATGTCCCGCCCACCTGGATTATGGGGTGTCTGACATCTATCTCCTGCAGCTGCTGTTCATAGACCTGTTCGGCGACGGAATGGCAAGCCGCCGCCGCGACATCCTCGAAGGTCTTACCCTCCCCCAGTGTAGTCACCAGGTCCTGTATCCCGAAAACGGAACAGTAGGAGTTCATCTTGGCATTGCGCCAATTGCCTTTATCCGCAAGCCTCCCGAGATCCTCTATATCTATCTTCAATCTCTTGGATGTCATCTCCAGGAAACGCCCGGATGCGCCCGCACATATGCCTCCCATCGTGAAATTGTCCGGTACACCGTCCCTCACGGTTATCGCTTTGTTATCCATGCCTCCGATATCGAGTATCGTGGCCTCGCCGCGCTGCCTGTCGGCCAGCCAGACGGCGCCTTTCGAGTTCACCGTCAGTTCCTCCTGGACCAGTTTCGCGTTGAAATGTTTGCCCAGCGTGAACCTCCCGTAACCGGTTACCCCGATCGCCTCTATCTGTTTGAATTCGACGCCTGCCTCCTTCATGGCATTCTCCAGCACCGCGGTTGCCGATTGTACGACATCCCCGGATGATGTCCAGTCCTTTCCGATAATCTTGTTGTTCTCCATTATCAGGGCTTTCGTCGTGCTCGAACCGGAATCTATACCGGCGGTGAGTCCCGTCTGCCTCTCCCTTGCCAGGATGTCCTTCCTCGTCACGATGGTGACAAGCGCCTCCATCCTGGTCAGGAGCTGTGAGGCCTTCAGCCTCTCGGTGAACGAATATGTGACGACAGGCAGCCTGGTGTTATCCTGTATGAATCTCCTCAGTTCATTCCTCACGAGCGCGGCCTCGGCGCATCTGAAACATGTGGTTATGAACACCGCGTCGGCGTCGTACTTCTCATCCGCAAGCTGGACGGCCCTGGCGATCATGAGTTTGAGCTGCTGGGATCGGGGATTGAACCCGAATCTCTTGACCGCCTCGCTCACATCCGCATAGGATACATCGGGGTACACGACCTTCGCTCCCACCGAACGGGCCGCCTTCTCTATCTCATACTGTACGCTGCTGTACTCCGTACCGCATGAAAGTTGTGCGATCTTTATCATTTGAGTCCCTCCAGGAATTCCTTTATCCTTCCCACCGTCACCTTTGCTTCTTCCTCGTTCTCCGGGTACTTCACGGATATCAACGGTATTCCGCGCCTGCGCAACAAGTACTTCACCATCTCGTTGGAACGCTCGCATCCCACGCAACCGAAATTGAACGGCGGATCCTCCATTATTATCGCCGCGTCTGCCTCGTCTATGAGCGGCCCCCACAGCGCAAGCCTGCCTCTTATCCCCGACGGCACTTCCACTCCCGCATATTTGAGGCCTTTGACAACATCGTCCAATGTCACGTTCATCGGGGGCATGTCGAGCTCGATGTTGTCTATTCTCTCCTGTATCACGGCCATCGCACCCAGCGGCTCGTGGCCGAATCTCTCTACCAGGTCGAACAGTATAAGACTGTTCGGGGGGTCTATGAATACTTTCATCAGCTTGCCTCACATATCTTTTTGAATTTTTCCACGGGGAGTTTCTCCTTTTCCTTCGGAACATCAAAACTCTCAC
>JAITTK010000086.1 GCA_031287135.1 Candidatus Methanoplasma reticulitermitis | reverse complement strand
GCACACAGTTGCAGTATGACCTCAATTCGCTGAAGATATCGAACAGCTCTTCGACCAATGGAATGATCTCTTCCCCGTGCGCTCCGAAAGATGCGGGTGATTCCAGAATCTTGTTTGTGATATCCGCCTGATCATGGGCATATGCGCTCAGTGCCATCAGTGCGTTGAGCTGTCGAATCTGCGACTCCGTCATGGTTACGTTACGTTCATCATCACTCTTCTGAACTCTCCTGCCCATGTTTTCATCTTCTATTCGGTCTCGCCGTTACATCCATTCGCCGGGGTTCCCTCCTGCCCGTCAGCACTCACATGCCGAATCGTTTGCTGTATCGCAGCGCAATCCTTTCCCCTGATGGATGCGGTTGTTTTTGTCTGATAATTACAGGCACTTAAGTGATATTTAGTAATTAATATCGGTTTTCGAATATCGCAAACCGTATATCTGTCCGGCAACGTTATCCGGGACCGCCACGTGTTGGATCCGGCCTCGTCCCGACGGTAGGGATAATATAACAGAGAGTACTACAAGTCCTCTGCGATGACAGGTACCAGTCTCATCCTCGGAAAGGATATCTCGAACAGCATATATTCTGAACTGAGTGTCAGGATACAGACTCTGAAGAACGGCGGGACCGTGCCGGGCCTGGCCGTCGTACTCGTCGGAAACGATCCCGCATCCGAGGTCTACGTGAGGATGAAAGGCAGGAAATGCGAAGAGCTCGGCATGCATTCGGTTACGGTGATCCTCCCGGAGGAAACAACCCAGGAAGGACTTTTGGAGAAGGTCAGAGAGCTCAACGGCGACAGGGCCGTGCATGGGTTCCTGATACAGCTGCCCCTCCCCCCGCACATCGATGAGAAAATCATTATAAACGCCATAGACCCAAGGAAAGACGTCGACTGCTTCCATCCGGTGAACGTGGGCAAGATGCTCATCGGCGAACCCGATTTCCTGCCCGCGACCCCGGCCGGAGTCCAGCAGATGCTCGTGCGTTCGGGTGTAGACACGGACGGAAAACACGTCGTCGTGGTCGGAAGGAGCAACATAGTGGGCAAACCGATGGCGGCAATGATGATGCAGAGAGGGATCGGGGCGGATTCCACGGTCACGGTCGTCCATTCGAGGACTAAGGACCTGCCGTCGATAACTAAACAGGCAGATATCCTGATAGTCGCCATGGGAAGACCGAATTTCATTACCGCTGATATGGTGAAAGAGGGGGCGGTTGTGATAGATGTCGGCACCAACAGGATCGACGATCCCGACTCGCCGAAGGGGTCTAAGCTGGTGGGGGATGTGGATTTCGACAGCGTAAAGGGAAAAACATCCGCCATCTCCCCGGTCCCCGGAGGAGTGGGCCCGATGACTATTTGCATGCTAATGGCTAACACGGTGGCGGCCGCCGAAAGAGCCGCCGTTTCAAGGTGATTCAGATGATGAGGGAGTGCGAGGACCACGGTTATTTCCGTGACGAATATTGTCCCATATGCGGGGAGGAGGGGAAATTCCTGATGAGCGACTACGAGCTGGAGAAGCTGGGCAGAACGATGGCCGGCATCCTCAGGCACGGGAAGTTCGAACTGGAGATGGACGAACAGGGTTTCGTGGACATGAGGGACATCGTCGCCGTCATGAAAGCAAAGAATCCCAAGATGAAATGGCTCAGGACGCACCACATCGAGGCCATGGTCGAGACCGATCCGAAAGGCAGATACCAGATATCCGGGTCCGATGTGAGGGCAACGTACGGCCATACGATAGAACTCAGTCTCAGGCTCCCGGTGGACAACATCCCCGAGACGCTGTACTATCCTATTGCCGAGGAAGAATGCAAAGGCATACTCGACGATGGGCTTTTCCCCTCGGACAGGGCCATGGTGCACCTTTCCAATTCATACGGCGATGCGGTTAAGGCGGGATCGGTGAGAATCGAAGACCCTATAATATTGGCAATCGACACATCAGGGTGCATCGACGCGGGGATAGAGATAGGAAAGGCCGCGAAAACGGTCTATCTCTGCGATCAGGTCCCGTCCGAGTTCCTGTCGGTGGCAGACGCCCCCGAAGAAGAAGACGGAGATGAAGAAGACCCCGAGGAGTGACCATGGTCTTTATACTCAAACCCGACGAGGTCAGGCATAAGTACGGTCAGCTTTTCTGCAAAGGATTCCTGACCATGGTGGATGAGGAGAAAGGGATCGCGCAGATAGTCGAGAAGTGCGTATCGCGGGGACCGGGCGAGTGGGATGTCGTCAACCGCAAGAGGTCCGGCGGCGTGATAGAGAACATACGGGTGGAAGGCCACACGCTCATAATGGATACGATAATCGGGGAAAGGGAACTCAATTTCGGCCCCGTGTCCAAACATGTCGGGGGACAGGGGCTGTCCGCCCTCAAGGTGGAGGGGGACAGGGTGAGGACCACGTGGTACGGCATAGCCGGGGCCACCATAGGCATAGGGGCATGCATCGCACAGTGCCCCGACGTCATACAGACGGAATACCCGGACGATTTCAAGATCGGCGGGGCGCATGTCGCCCATGTGGACATCATAACGCCGAAAACGGTCCGTGTGATCATCGGCGTGGATGACACGGACACAAAGGAGAAAGGCGCGTCATGGGTCGCGACCCTTAAGATGGGCAACAGCTGCCCCGTCGGCAGTTTCATCGATCACAGGATAATCCAGCTGAATCCGGAGGTTCCGAACAAGACGACGAACTGCTGTTCCACCGCCGCGTCTTTCGCCGTCAGGGAGGAGGACATCCCGGCGCTGATAGAGTACTGCAGAGACTTCATCAGAGCCGAATCCTATTCCGAGGATGCCGTGATGACGGTTTTCAAAGGCCTGAGCATTCCGGACGATCTGGTGGATTTCGGCGTCAGGGCGAAGACGGAAATCCTGGACGAGGAAGAGGCCGTCAGGGCGGCGGAGGAGAACGGGGTGCAGATCATAAGCATAACGGGCATGAAAGGCGTCATAGGCGCCGTCGCCGCAGTGGGATGCTTCGACATGGGAGGGGAGGCCGCGGGGATACCTGAGGATTTCAGGTGATGTGATGAGATTCCCCAGACTCCTCTCGAGAACAGCATACTCGAAATACGAGCGGGACCTGACGAGGAAGATCCTCGAAGGGCCGATGCCGAAGCACATCGCGATGATCATGGACGGCAACAGGAGATATGCCGCCGAACTCCTGGACGGTGACAGCAACGAGGGCCACCGACGGGGGGAGGAGAAGATCGAGGAGATGCTGGAATGGTGTCTGGAACTGAACATCCCCCATGTCACGGTTTATGCGTTCTCGACAGAGAACTTCAAAAGGGACAAGGACGAGGTGGATTTCATCATGAAACTGTCGGAGGCCGCACTCTACAGGATGGCGGATAACAGGAAGATCCACGAGAAGAGGGTGAGGATCCGGGTATTCGGCGACCGCTCCACCCTTCCGGAGAGTGTTAAGGAAGCGATAAAGTATGCGGATGAAAGGACGTCATCGTATACGGAATTCAATTTCAATGTCGCCATGGCATACGGGAGCAGGCAGGAGATAGTCTCGGCGGTCAGGAACATCGCGCGGAAGGTGGCGGATCATGAACTGGAACTGGACGACATATCCGAGGAACTGTTCTCCGAGCACCTGTATACTTCGGACATACCCGACCCCGACCTGGTCCTCAGGACGTCCGGGGAGATAAGGATATCCAATTTCCTGCTGTGGCAGCTGGCGTATTCCGAGCTCTACTTCTCGGACGTCTATTGGCCGGGATTCAGGTACATAGACCTGCTGAGGGCGATAAGGTCATACCAGCAGCGCGTAAGACGATACGGTGAATGAGATGGCCCGTTCGGACATAATATTCCTCCATGCCCCGAGCGTGTACGACTTCAGGAAGAAGCCGATATTCTACGGGCCGGTCAGCGATGTCATACCGTCGTCGCCGGTGTTCGAGATGTATCCCATAGGATTCATGACCATCTCCTCCCACCTCGAGGCGGCCGGATTCAGGACGAGGATAGTGAACCTCGCCGTACAGATGCTCCGGGATGACAGGTTCGATGTAGAGAAGAGGATAAAATCCCTGGATGCGGACGTGTTCGCCATAGACCTTCACTGGATGCCCCATGTCCACGGGGCCACCGAGATCGCCCGGATTGTCAAGAAGTACCACCCCGACTCGAAAACAGAGTTCGGAGGACTCACATCTTCATACTTCTGGGAGGAGCTCATAAAGAGGCCCGAGGTGGATATGGTCATGAGGGGGGACACAACAGAGGAGCCGACCGTGAGGCTCATGGCCGCTCTTCAGGAAGGCAAAGACCTGTCCGAGGTGCCGAACCTCGTGTGGAAGGATGCCGGAGGGAGGGTGCGGAACAACGGGATCTCCCACTCGCTGGAGAACCTGGACGATATAAGATTCGATTACGGGACGATGATAAAGAACGTCCTGAGGCACATGGATATCGGGGGTGCGCTCCCATGGTACGGATGGGACAAACTCCCTCTGACATCGGTGTTCACGGTCAGGGGATGCTCACTCGGATGCGCCGAATGCGGCGGTTCGGGATATGCGAACGGGAAGGTCGTGTGCAGGAAAGCACCCGCATACAGGAGCCCCGAGAAACTGGCGGAGGACATGGATGTGATCCAGAGCTATCTAGACACACCCATATTCATAGTGGGCGACCTGAGACAGCACAGTAACGGATATGCGGAAAGATTCCTGAAAGAGGTCAGGGAGAGAGGGATAAAGAACCATGTCGTGGCGGAACTGTTCAGCGGGGCGGACGATGGTTATTTTTCCAAGCTGGACAGAGCATTCGACGGCGGATGGAGCATAGAATTCTCCCCGGACTCCCACGACGAGGAGGTGAGGTACGCACTCGGCAAAGGTTATTCCAATGAGGAGATAGAGAAGTCCGTGGAATCCGCATTCAGGAACGGATGCGGGAGGTTCGATCTGTTCTATATGACCGGGCTGCCGTTCCAGACAAGGGAGTCCGCGATATCCAGTGCGAAGGCATCCAGGAAACTCTGGGGACTCGTCGGGAAAGACGACGACCTGTTCATATACAACGCTCCGTTTGCGCCTTTCGTCGATCCCGGGAGCAGGGTTTTCGAGGAACCGGGGAGATGGGGATACAGATTCTTCGCAAGGACCCTCGAGGAGCACAAGAGACTGCTCGAGAACCCGTCCTGGAAGCACGTCCTCTCCTATGAGACGAAATGGATGGACCGGGACACGATCGCGGAGACGTCCTACGATGCGGCGATCGAACTCGCAACGATGGAACACGGGTGCTCCAGGATATCGGCCGAGACCCTTGAACTTAGGAAAGAGAGGACAGAGGTGGCGCGCTCCCTGATGCACAGGATCGACGAGATCATGACCGTCCGCGACGAAACGGAGAGGGAGGACAGGCTTTGGGAGATAAAAGCGGAAGGCGTGCGCCTGATGAACTCCACGGTATGCGACAAGAACAATCTCGATTGGGAAGCGGGGTCCGTATGGAGGAACTCTCCGCGCATAATCGCCGGACTGATACGCTCTTACATGAGATGACCGCCGCAATACGGAAACGGATCAGCCGCCCATCTTCCTGGACTTGTCTATCACGGCTTCTACTGCCTCACGGACCATCGAACGCATATCTTTCCCGTCCAGCACCCTGACCCCTTCGATCGTCGTGCCGCCCGGAGAGCAAACACTGTCTATGAGCTCTTCGGGGGTCATTCCGGTCTCCAGCATCATCTTGCCCGCACCGACGAAGGACTGGGCGACAAGGTCCATCGCGACATCGGCAGGGAGTCCGTTCCTTTTGCCCACATCGGCTATCGCATCGGCGAACATGTACATGAACGCAGGAGAGCTCCCGGACATGCCGGTCACTGCATCCAGATCCTCCTCCGCGACCTCCACGGCCAGCCCAACGGACGACAGTATGCCGTCGACCAGTTCCATGTCCCCGTCCGTGGCCCGCGTCCCTCTGGAATAACCGGAAGCACCTTCCAAGACCATGCAGCAGTGATTGGGCATTACCCGTACAATTCTGGCATCTGGCACATATGATTCCAATGTTTTTATCCTGATGCCTGCGGCTATGCTTATAACCAGATGTTCGGGCCCAAGGCGGAATCCGTCCTCCCCGAAGAGCCCAGATATGTGCTTGGGCTTCACCGCGATGACGATGACATCAGCCGATCGGGAGACCTCGGCGGCCGTCCCGTACATCGCGATCCCGAGTTTGCTGGCCACCCTGGCCCTCGTTGCTTCGCTGGGAGCGCATCCGATGATTTCCTTCTCCGAATACACATCCTCCGAGATCAGGCCCCCTATCATGGCCTCGGCCATCCTCCCCGCCCCGATGAAACCTATCTTAGCCTTCATGTTATCTGCCGGCCATATCTCCTTCGTGGGTAATAAGATGTCGAATAGCCATTTATAAAGAAGGTCGGACGCATGTCTGCAAACGTTATATATCAAAGAAGGCATGCGAACCTCAATGTCACTAGTTGTGTCCTACATACCATTGGTTGTCGTCGGCATTTTGGCCTTCGGCTTCGCACCCTTGGCGTGGCTGGTTTCCAGGTTTATAAGGCCGACCAAGCCCACTCAGTGGATGGAGAATACATACGAATGCGGTTCCGAACCGATAGGGGATGCTCACGTACAGTTCAGATTCCAATACTACGCTTTTGCGATCATTTTCGTGGTTTTTGATCTGATCGCCACATTCCTGATGCTGTGGGCCGTCGCCTATTCCGGTCTGTCGACCATGGCCACCGTATGGATGCTCCTGTTCCTGGGCATACTGATCCTCGGAGTCGCATACGCACTCAAAAAGGAGGAAACAGTATGGATATGAGCCTTTATCCCCACGCCGTAGCAATGAGCAAAGACGAGTTCATGACATGGTCATCAGCCATGATCAACGATCTCCTGAGCGCAGGTACGAAGAAGACTATAGACAAGCTCACCGGACCTATCTGGTCGTGGGCCATGAGAAATTCCATGCACCCTCTGCACTGGGGACTGGCATGCTGCGCCCTCGAGATGGCCGCCGCATCCGCCCCGAGATTCGATGCGGAGAGATACGGGATGATTTACAGGTCCTCACCGAGACAGACCGACATATTGCTCGTCAACGGGTGGATATCCAAGAAGATACGCCCGGACCTGAGACGCCTTTATGAGCAGATACCCAACCCCAAGTGGGTCGTGGCGATGGGGGAGTGCGCCATCTCCGGCGGGCCGTGGTATGATTCCTACAACACCGTTCAGGGTCTGGATCAGATCGTCCCGGTCGACATATACATACCCGGATGCCCCGCAAGACCGGATGCGATGATAGACGGATTCATGCTCCTTCAGAAGAAGATAGACGACTACTTCAAGAGAGGGGTCTTCCTGGAGGACTGAAGAATGACAGACGAAGTATACCAGCAGCCGTCGGTACAGGAGATATCCGGACTCCTCCGGAACAGGTTCCCCGGCAAGGTCGAGGTGACCGGCACCGAAGAGAGAAGAGTCTATGCGAAAGCCGACAGGGAATGCATCCACGAGATATGCGCATACATACACGACTGCCTGACATTCGAGCACGTGACCTCGATCATGGGCAATGACATGATAGACCGCATGGAAGTGATCTATCATCTGTCCAACTATTTCAACGGGGTAATGATAGAACTCACCGCCGAGATCCCGGCAGACGACCTCCATATCCGCTCCGTGGCCGATATATGGGCAGGAGGCAACTGGCACGAGAGGGAGACATATGAGCTGTTCGGGATAATATTCGACGGACACCCCAAGCTCCAGAGGCTCCTGACGCCGGATACATACGAGTTCTACCCATTCAGAAAATCATACAAACTGAGGGGGCAGGAATGATGTCCAGGGATGTTATAGATATTAAAGCGGAAGCCTCCGCGATCAACACGGATAAGATGTGGGTCATCATGGGTCCGCAGCATCCGTTCTCTCACGGGCTTTGGACGCTCAAAGCCCAGCTCGACGGAGAGATAGTGACCGACGCAGAGCCGATCATCGGCTATCTGCACAGGGGCTGGGAGAAGGAATGCGAGAACAGGACATACCCCAAGATTATACCAATGGCGGACCGTCTCTGTTACGCCGCATCGATGACGTACACGCATCTCTACTGCATGACGGTGGAGAAAGCGCTGGGCATCGATATACCGGACAAAGCGAAATACATGAGGATAATGGCGGACGAGATATGCCGCATCCAATCCCATCTGATGTGGCTTGCCGCCGTGGGTACCGATCTGGGAAATCTCACGGTGTTCCTGTGGGCCATGAGGGAGAGGGAATTCTTCATGGACATCAACGTGAGGCTCTGCGGTGCCAGGATGACCACGAACTTCCCCCGCATCGGGGGAGTGAGGAACGACATCGACGAGGAGTTCATGATGTACACCTCGAGATGTGTGGAACGCTTCGAGAAGGCCGTATGGGACATAATCTCGCTCATCGACGACTCGTCGATCTTCGTCTCAAGGATGAAAGGGACGGGATATCTGACGAGGGAGACATGCGTGAACCTCGGGATAACCGGGCCAGCCATGAGAGGGAACGGTGTCGATTTCGACATACGCCGCGACGATCCGTATGACAACTACGACAAGGTTGACTTCGAAGTGCCGGTGCTGAACGACGGGGATTCGTATTCGAGGTACATGGTCAGGATCGAAGAGCTGTTCCAGTCCTGCAAGATAATAAAGCAGACCCTCCAGAAGATCAAAGCGATCGGCAAGAATGCGCCCTACAGGCTGAAAGTGCCCTCGAAGGTACCCGCCGGAAGGGCGTTCGCCAGGCTGGAGGACCCGCGCGGCGAATCGATGATGTACCTTGTGTCCGACGGTACGGACAAGCCTTACAGGCTCAAGGTCCGCAGCCCCATATTCGTCAACGTATCGGCGTCCAAACCGCTGGTGCAGGGGAGCAGGATCGCCGACGTGCCGGCCATAATGGCAATGATCGATATGTGTCTGGGAGAGACGGACAGGTGATAAAATGGCATATAGCAGTATTTTGGATTGGATCCAGTTTAATGATGTGATGTCGAACCCGTTCTATCCGTATCAGACATACAACCTTCCCTTCGACATCGGATACAAGCTGTGGGAGATCATCGGAGGTCTCATCGCATGGATCATAAACCTGATTTTCCCCGACAACGGGGTATCGACCTGGCTCATATCGCCCGAAGTGTCCAATATGTTCGCTTTGGTGCTGTTCATGGTCATAATCTTCGCGGTCGCGTTCATAGTGACCCTCATATCCCTGTGGATGGAGCGTAAGGTCCTCGGAAGGATCATGGACAGAAGGGGCACCATGGTCGGGATGAAGGGATTCATGCAGTGCATAGCCGACGGTCTGAAGACCTTCATGAAAGAGAACGTCATCCCGAGGAAGGTCGACAAGATGACCTACATGTGGACGGTCTCTCTGATAATCGGCACGTCCGTGCTGATCGCATGCATGATCCCCCTCTCGCCGAGGTGGTTCGTCGTCGATTACGGGACGGGCCTGCTCATAATAATGGCGTTGTTCGCGTTGGCACCGTTCTTCATACTCGTCTCCGGATGGGCGCAGAACAACAAGTACTCGCTCATCGGAGGTATGAGGGCCGCCGAGCTCATGATATCCTATGAGGTGCCGATGCTCATAATGATAGCGACGACCTGTCTTCTGGCAGGCAGTTTCAACATAAACGACATCGTCAATGCGCAGTTCGATACCGTATGGTTCTTCATACCCCAGATACTCGGTTTCATAACCTTCATATTCTGCGCGACCGCGGAGGCGGAACGCGTGCCGTTCGATATCGCGGAGGCGGAGGCGGAACTCGTGGAGGGATGGCAGACCGAGTATGCGGGAATGAAATGGGGGCTCATCATGCTGGCGGACTACATGAGGGGCTACGTCTCATGCGCCATGGTCGTTATAATGTATCTCGGAGGATGGCTCATACCGTTCGCATCCGCGGAGATCAACGGCTGGGTGCCGGAGATAGTGTTCCTGTTGAAGGTCTGGTTCGTGTTCTTCATAATGATAGTGCTCAGAGGAGCCCTCGCGCGTGTGAGGACCGATCAGATAGTAAACATCGGCTGGAAGATATTCATGCCGTTATCGATAGTGAACCTCGCGGTCGTGCTGCTGCTTAAGATGGGAGGTATATTCTGATGGCCAGAAAAGATTACTTGGATAAGTATCCGAGGAACCCGGCTAAGACGCTATGGGTCCTCAAGCCGGTGGGCAAGGTCCTCAGGATGCTGGGCAAGACAATAATACACCGTCCGGTCACCATCCTGTATCCTTACGAGAAGATGTGGATGCCCGAGAACTACCGCGGACGTCCCGGACTCAGGTTCGACAGGTGCGTGGCATGCGGCATGTGCGTCAAGATGTGTCCGACGGCATGCATAAAGCTGGTCGAGACGGAGAGCGATTCGGGGGAGAAGGTGAGGAGGCCGCAGGTCAACATCGGAAGATGTGCCATGTGCGGATACTGTGCCGAGTACTGTCCGGTCGATGCCATGACCGTCACCCCCGATTTCGAGCTTTCCGAATACACGAGGGAAGATCTGATATACGGCCCCAAGAGGCTGGTCTACGAGGGCATAACCGAGAAGATGGAGATCCACCTCGAGCAGACCCTCATGTCCGATGTGAAGAACGGGAACCCCGAGAGAAGGGTCTCGCCGTTCATGACGGACAGGCCCGTGCTGGAAGCGGCCAAATGTATAAGCTGCAAAAAATGTGAGAAGGTGTGTCCGGTCAAGGCCGTCACGATGGTCGAGCACGGAGTGAACGATAAGGGAAGACCGATACTCTACCCCGAGTTCAACGACGACACCTGTATATGCTGTATGAATTGCGTGGAGGACTGTCCCAAGGACGCCCTTCACATAAATGAGGTGCTATAATGGGATTCCTGGATGGTTTATGGAACGTCCTCGGGGACGTTTGGGGCGGATTCTGCAACGTGATGGGGTACCTCTGGGTGAACTCGGACCTCGTGGCGTTCGTGGTACTGGCTGCCATAGCCATAGCCGCGTGCATATACGTGGTAACGGCGAAAGAGGTTGTGCACAGCGCATTCTATCTCGCCCTCGTGTTCGTGTGTGTGGGAGTGACATACTTCTTCCTGGAGGCAGAGTTCATAGGCGTGATTCAGATATTGGTCTATGTCGGTGCGATAACAATACTCTTCGCGTTCAGCATCATGCTGACAAGAAGGTATATCATGCGTGCGGAGTGTGATTCGGATGAATAAGAAAGCAGCGATAGGCATATGCGTGTCGGCCCTTCTGCTCACCGTGCTCGCGGCATCGGTCATGGCGACCGATTGGAGCGAACACGTCACGAACGATTCCCCCGAGGGCATAGACTTCACCGGAGACATCGACGAGAACGGCGACATGGATCAGAATTCGCTGAACTATGCGCTATTCGAGAAATACGGTCCGTTGCTGCTCATACTGGCAGTACTCATGTTCGGCGCCATCATAGGTGGCGTCTGCATAGCGAGAGAGGAGGCGGAGCACGATGATTCCGATTGAAGTCTATCTGGTCTTCGCGGCCATCCTCTTCGCGATAGGCGCATACGGCGTGGTCGTGAAGAACAACACGATCGTCGTCCTCATGTGCATCGAGCTCATGCTCAATGCGGCCAACATAAACTTCATCGTGTTCTCCGCATTCACAACGGATGTCCTGGGGCAGGTATTCGTCATAATGTCGATATCAGTGGCCGCGGCGGAGGTCGCGGTGGGCATAGCGATATTGCTCAACGCCTACAAGGTCAAGAACACCATCGAGGCGGACAGCCTCGCATCAATGAGGTGGTAAGATGTTCGTAGAATACACTTGGTTGGTCCCGTTGGTCCCAATGCTATGTTTCGTGATAGTCGGGGCCTTCGGCAAGAAGATGCCGGAGGGAGGGGGACCGGTGGCGATATTCGGTGCGCTGTTCGCGTTCGTGATGTCGGTGCTTATCTCATATGAGTTCTTCACCTCCGCCGCATATTCGGACCCCGGATTCATCACGGCACAGATCGCATGGTTCTCCATAGGGGATTTCACGATAAACGTCGGATACTACATCGACAGCCTGTCGTGCCTGATGATACTCTTCGCATCGTTCATCTCGATGCTGATATTCATATATTCCATAGGGTACATGCACGGGGAGGGCGTGAAGAAGAGAAGGTATTACGCAGAGGTGTCGCTGTTCCTCACGGGAATGCTGGGACTCGCCGTATCGAGCAACTTCCTCGAGATGTTCGTGTTCTGGGAGGCGATGGGCCTGTGCTCGTACCTGCTCATCGGGTTCTGGGGTTTCACCCACCCCAACGGCGACGATGCCGCGGACAATGCCGCATCGGCGGCGAAGAAGGCGTTCCTTGTCACCAGACTCGGCGATGTATGTCTGATGGGTGGGCTCTTCGTACTGCTGTACGCGTTCGGCAGCCTCGACTACGTGACCGTGTTCGACACGGCCGCGATGGCCGCGGTCGACCCCAACATGATAATGCTCGCCAGCCTCCTGATATTCGGAGGGGTCATCGGAAAGAGCGCGCAGTTCCCGCTTCTGGATTGGCTTCCGGACGCGATGGCCGGCCCAACGACCGTTTCGGCGCTGATACACGCGGCGACGATGGTCAAAGCCGGTGTGTACCTCGTTGCAAGATGTTTCCCGCTGTTCACACAGAATCCCGAGGTCATGCTCTTCGTGGGTCTGATCGGTGGTATAACGGCGTTCTTCGCCGCAACGATGGCACTCAACAACATGAACATAAAGAAGGTGCTGGCATATTCCACCCTGTCTCAGTTGGGGTACATGTTCCTGGCACTCGGTGCGGGCGGATACATGATGGCACTCGGGATACAGTCCGGGGACAATCACCTGATCGCGGCCGGGGCGGTGGGCTACACCGCCGGATGTCTGCACATGGTGAACCATGCGTTCTTCAAAGCGCTGCTCTTCCTGGGTTCGGGATCCGTCATACATGCCACCGGGACCGAGGACATGCGGGAGATGGGAGGTCTGCACAAGAAGATGAAGATAACATCCATCACCATGCTCATCGGTTCTCTGTCGATCGCGGGGTTCCCGCTGTTCAGCGGATTCTGGTCGAAAGAGCTGGTGCTGGAGGCGGCCATGCACGCGGGGGACTACGGCGTGGAGGGATACCTCTTCACTATAATGTGGGTGCTCGCCATCGTCACGGCGTTCATGACCGCGTTCTACATGTTCCGCATGTGGTTCATGACCTTCAAGGGCAAACCCGGACACGGGACCGAGCACAGCCACGGGGAATCCCCGAAGAGCATGACGGCACCGTTGGTCGTACTGTCCGCGTTCGCGGCCGCTATAGGCTGCATGATCCTGTTCGGGTTCGATGAATACATAACGATAGGCATCAACGGCGCAGGACAGTTCCAGGTGGGTTCGGGACACGGACACGGGATGGTCGGCTGGCTGGAGGACATATTCCTCAGTGCGTACACGTACCTCACGGTGGTACTGGTTCTGGCGGCCATCGGCATTGCGTACCTGATGTACAGCAAGAAGTCCGTGGATCCCGGAAAGATAAACAGAAACGGCAATTCCCTGCTGTACCGGGCACTGTCTAACAGATGGTATTTCCCGCAGTTATACAACCGGATAGGTTGGGGACTGGGATACGGCGTTGCCAAAGGAGTGGAGTTTGTGGACAGAGATGTGATCGATGGAACCGTCAATGCGCTTTCCGCGGCGGTCGTAGGGGGCGGAGAGTCCCTGAGCAGGGTGCAGACCGGTAATGTGCGCGACTACGCGGCGATGGTAATGATCGGAGTGGTCTTGCTCTTCGCCGTGATTGTCGCCTTGTTCTATTTCATGGGAGGTGCCTGAGGTGTTCTTCGAATTACCGTTCGAGATACCGTATCTCCTGACCCTCCTGCTGGTCGTGCCGCTCGTAGGGGCGATGGCCACGCTGGCAATGGGAGGGGAGAGGCAGAAGTACGCGAAATACACTGCGGGTGTGTTCTCCGGCATAACGATGGTTCTGTCCATGGTCCTGCTGTTCACCCCGGACCTTTCGGTCTATAACGAAAGCCACACGTGGATAGAGACCGCGGGCCTCAGGATGTCATACATACTGACGGTCGACGGCCTCAGCATACTGATGGTGTTCCTGACGGGTCTGCTGGTGTTCCTGTCGACCGTGTTCTCGGCACGCGAGAAGGACAAGCCGCATTATTTCTTCGCGCTCCTGCTGGCGATGGAAGTGGGGCTCATGGGGGTCTACACGGCCGCGGATTACTTCCTGTTCTACATAATGTGGGAAGTGACCCTGATACCGATGTACTTCCTCATATCGTGGTTCGGAGGACCGAGGAGGCACTACGCGGCCATCAAGTTCTTCATATACACGCATGTGGCGAGCCTGGTAATGCTGATCGGGATATTCGCGATCGTGTTCGGAGCAGCGAGCGGCGGTGTAGCGGACTTCTCGTTCGAAGCGGTGCTCGCGGGAAGTGCGGTATTCGGGAGCACATTCCAGATACTGGTCTTCGGGCTGCTGTTCTTCGGGTTCGCGGTCAAGATGCCGATAGTACCGTTCCATACCTGGCTGCCGGACGCGCACGTCGAGGCGCCCACGGCGGGCTCCGTCCTGCTGGCCGGAGTGATGCTCAAGATGGGTTCCTACGGTATCATAAGGGTCTGTCTCGAAGTGCTGCCGGAAGGCGCACAGTACTGGCAGCCGATAATGATCTTCATAGGTATCCTCGCGATGATATACGGCGCATATGCGTGCATAGCGCAGAAGGACCTCAAGAAGATGGTCGCCTTCTCATCCATAAGCCACATGGGCATGGTGATGATAAGCATAGCATGTCTTTCCTCGATAGGGATACAGTTCGCCATCTTCCAGATGTTCGCGCACGGTCTCATATCCGCGGTCCTGTTCATGGTCTGCGGAATGGCGGGCCACAGCATCGGGACGAGGGAGATACCCCTTCTCGGAGGGATAGCGGGCAAGATGCCGGTGTTCGCGGCATTCATGATGTTCGGATTCATGGCATCTCTCGGACTCCCGGGTCTTGTGGGATTCTGGGCGGAGTTCGGGATAATATTCTCCTTCTACGACTACGCGGTGTCGGTCGACATGATATGGCTGATCGCGCTCTGTCTGCTCTCCCTGCTGCTGACCGCGGGATACTACCTGTGGGCGATGCAGAGGACGCTGTTCGGAAGGCTAACCAACAAGATCGACCTGTCGCACATACACGATGTGAGCAGACCCGAGGCGATAGCGCTCGGGGTCATATGCGCGCTCATAGCGCTGTATGGCCTCTGGCCCGATCTCGCCCTCAGTTACATTGACGGGTACGCTTCTTCACTTGCGGCATCGCTGGGGGTGATCTGAGATGATATTCGATAGTTCGATAGTAACCTCTGTCTTCGGACAGTTCGCACCCATAGCGCCGATGATCGTACTGATAATAGGTGCTCTGGTGATGCCGGCGGTGTTCTTCGCGACGAAGAGGAGAGGGGCCGTGACGGGTGTTGCGATGGCAGTCATACTGATATCCATCCTGTTCAACGTACTCATGTTGGCGGACGGATATCAGGGAGAATACGCGGGCCTGTTCGCATACGATGCGTTCTCGGGCGTCATGATCCTCCTGTTCCAGGCGGTCATATTCCTGACAGCCCTGGTATCGGTGTCGAGTTCCGAGACGACAAGGATGCACTACGGTGCATACAATTCCCTGCTGCTCGCGGCGGCCGTGGGTATGATGTTCGTCGCGACGGCGAGCGACCTGATAACAATCTTCCTCGGTATCGAGTTGGCGAGCATAACATCCTATGTGCTCGTGGCGATGAAGAGGAGCGACCCGAGGGCCGCGGAGGCCGCAGTCAAGTACGTCATCATCGGAGGCCTGTCCACAGCCCTGACGCTGTATGGTCTGTCAATGCTGTACGGTGTCGCCGGGACGACGAACATAGCGGACATCGCGGCGGCGCTATCCACGCAGGGATTCAGCTGGGCGTTCGGGATCGCGATGATCACCATGATCGCCGGTTTCGGGTTCAAGATCGCGGCTGTACCGTTCCATGCGTGGGCCCCCGACGTATACGAGGGAGCGGCCACGCCGGTCTCCATGTTCCTAGGCACGGGTTCCAAGAAAGTCGGGTTCGTGGCACTGTTCAAGATATTCCTGGTGATCTTCGTCGCGGCGAATGCCACGGCATCCTTCGCGACCGAGGAGATGCAGTACATATTCGCCATAATAGCGGCCATAACGATGACCGTCGGCAATGTCGTCGCGATATCCCAGACCAATATCAAGAGGATGCTCGCATACTCCAGTATCGCACAGGCCGGCTACATCCTGATAGTCATGGCGGTGATGACGGAGTATGCCCTGGCCTCCGGTATGTTCCACATGTTCACGCATGTGTTCATGAAGGGAGGGGCGTTCCTTGTCGTGGGCGCACTGATAACCGTCGGTATAGGCGAGAAGATCTCCGACTACAGGGGTCTCGCGAAAAGGGCACCGTTCATAGCATTTGCCATGACTGTATTCCTTTTCGCTCTGGCGGGCATACCCCCGCTGGCGGGATTCACGTCGAAGCTGTTCCTGTTCTCTTCGGCGATATATGATAACGGTGTGATGACCCAGTGGATCTGGCTCGCATTCATAGCCATATTGAACTCGGCCATATCCCTGTACTACTACACGAGGGTCGTGAAGGCCATGTACATAGAGAAGGGGGACACCGCGGAGAGGATCAGGATACCGAAGACGTTCGCGGCGGCGATCGCGATCTCCTTCGTGTTCGTGATCGTGCTCGGTGTATTCCCGCAGCTCATCATGGACTTCTGCGCGGACGCGGCTTCGGCACTGTTCGGTTAAACAAACGGTTTAGTCAAAAAGCGGTCTCCCGCTTCCCCTGGAAAGGGGGCGGGGGACCACGGAATATATTTTGAATTCTTACTCATGCCGGCGGCCTGGGATGATTTCTCCCGAAGAATACCAAAACCGCCGATCTGCGCCGAGGTGCCGCAACGGGGTCGGCCGGACAGTATGAACGACGAATACGTCTCATCACGCCACGACGGTTCTCGGACGATACGCGCGGAGGACATCTTCGGACGAAAACGTGCGGCTCTTCCGTGAACGGACATCAGACGGGGTCTGCGTGAAATCAATACAAATCCGAGAATGGCCGGATTTAGAAAACAGTTAAGTAGATTCTTAACATCCGATGCTCAATGGATGAGCCCTGGTATTCCTCTATCTCCGACGATCTCAAGAAAGTGGAGTCTCTCATGAGGGATACCGTGAGGTCCAGCAATCCCGAGCTGACGGAGATATGCGAGTATGTCCTGGGGTCCAACGGGAAGAGGATAAGGCCGTCGATATGCCTCCTGTCATTCTATGCATGCGGCGGCAGGGATCCGAAGAAGGCGATAGATGCCGCGGCCGCGATCGAGATTATACACAATGCGACCCTCGTCCACGACGACATCAACGACCGTGGCGAGATGAGGAGGGGCGCCCAGGCGGCCTATAAGAAGTACTCGATAAGCAAGTCCATCGTCGCCGGCGATTTCCTTTTCGCATTGGGATTCAGATTGATCGGTTCGGCATCCCCCGAAGTGGTCGATTACATAGTCGATGCATCCGCGGCGATGAGCGCGGGCGAGTTCGATCAGAAGGATTTCGAACACAACACGGGATTCACCGAAGCGGACTACATGAAGATAATAGAGGGGAAGACCGCGAAGCTCATAGAATGCGGTGCGAAGATAGGTTCGTTCCTGGCAGGGGCCGATACCGAGACGATCGACGGCATCGGAAGTTTCGCGCACGGGATAGGGATGGCGTTCCAGATAGTGGACGATACACTGGATGTCGCGGGTGACGAGAGGTCCACCGGAAAGAGGATCGGGAGTGACATAATGGAAGGCAAACCCACGCTCCCCATAGTGTATGCAATGGATGACCCAGAGTACGGGGATGAGATAAAGGGGTTCTTCAGAAGGGAGGACCTCGACTGGCCGGATGTCCGGGAGGCGATCGATCTCATAACCAAGACCGATTCCGTATCGAGATGTCTAACGAAAGCGGCGGCGGTCGCGGACGATGCACGGTCGCTGCTGAACGGGATCGGGGATTCCGTTTACAAAAGGTCCCTGTCGGATCTATCGGATTACATAGTGAGCCGCAACAGGTGATCGCATGTCCGGCACGATGAAAACAGACATCCTGGTCGTGGGTTCGGGGCCTGCCGGGGGAACGGCCGCAAGATACGCGGCCGCCAAAGGTGCCAGGGTCACGATAATAGAGAGACGGCCGGAGGTCGGCGTACCTGTACGGTGCGGCGAGCTGATACCATCGGTCGAAGAGATATCCGATATGTTCCCGAACGCCGGGGACATAACCCGGCTTTTCGATATGCCAGGAGACCTCGTACTTAGGGACATCGAGGGGATAAAGCTCATCGCCCCCAATGGGAAAGAGAGCCTCCTGGACTTCACCGGATATACCACGGACCGCGACAGGTTCGACAGGCATCTCGTATCGGAGGCCGTGAAAGAGGGTGCCGAACTCATCACGGGCTGTCTTTTCAAGAAGACGGAGAACGGTACGGCAATCACATCCGCCGGAGAGATAGAATACAAGATAATAATCGGCGCGGACGGTCCCGGTTCCAAAGTAGCCAGATCGCTGGGCCTGCCCCGGAACGGGAATCCGTACCCCGCCGTCACTGCACAGGCGTCAGGGGATTTCGAGCCGTATGTCCATATGTTCTTCGGCGGCATAGCGCCGGGCGCGTACGGTTGGATAATCCCCAAGAAAGGTCAGGCCAACGTGGGGATCGGGTTCTCCCCGAAGTTCACGGACGGCACCCTGAGCGAGTATTTCGAGAAATTCAGGACGGAACACGGCCTCAGGGTGACGACCCGTCTGGAAGGGAAGCACGTCCCGAGCGAGGGGATGCTCCCTAGATTGGTGTCCGGCAACGGCATGCTGGTTGGGGATTCGGCCGGACAGGTGATATCCGTCAACGGCGGAGGGGTGCCGCTGGCACTCATCGCGGGCAGGATATGCGGGGAGGTGGCGGCCGACAGCATCACCGGCAAACGCGGTCTCACCGACTATCAGGACGAATGCATGAGGATATTCCGCAAGCCGCTCAGGACCGCGGCCAACAACAAGAGGATGGCGGACCTCTTCGCTTTCGGTTCGGACACGAGGACGGGGATATGCATGAGGATGCTCGGGCCCAGGCGCATGGGCAACCTGATCAGATGCAAACGCATACTGCCGTGACCGTTCGGTCCCCGAACTTCTGCTCCGCATGTGCCATTCCGCCGCGCCCGCCGCCGGTATTTCAGTCCCATATGACATGATGCATGGGGTC
>JAITTK010000072.1 GCA_031287135.1 Candidatus Methanoplasma reticulitermitis | reverse complement strand
TAATGTCCATGCTGGTATGTCCCACGAGCCCCCTTGAGCTGAGCCACAATGCGGCCCAGGTCATAATAAAGGGTGCCAGGTACGGAATACCCGTCAATGTTCTGAGCATGGCCATGGCGGGCGGATCGTCCTCCGTCTATCTCGCCGGAACCCTCGTGACGCACAATGCGGAGGTACTCGCGGGAATAACACTGAGCCAAATCGCTAACCCCGGTGCTAAAGTATGGTACGGAAGCTCAACGACCACATTCGATCTCAAACGCGGAACCGCACCTGTCGGATCGCCCGAACTCGGTGTGATCAGTGCGGCCGTAGCGAAACTCGGACAGTACTACGGACTGCCTGTTTACGTTGCCGGTATGTAGACTGATGCCAAGATACCCGATGCCCAGGCATCGCACGAGAAGACGATAACATCTCTCCTCCCCGCGATGGCAGGAGCCAACACGATATACGGATCGGGTATGTTGGAACTCGGACAGACGTTCTCGATGGAACAGCTGGTAATAGACAATGACATAATCGCGATGGAAAAGAAAGCGATGGAAGGCGTACCCATATGCGAGGAAACGCTCGCCATCGATGCGATCAAACAGATCGGCGTAGGAAATGACTTCCTGGCGCACCCCTCGACGATGAACAATATCGACCTTGCGTCGGACCCGATGCTCTTCGACCGTTATATGATCGGAGACTGGAAAGCGGCAGGATCCAAGAGTGCGGTGGATGTCGCTCACGACATAGTCCTCGATGTGATGAAGAACCACATCGTGGCACCGATACCGGAGGATGTCCTGAAGGTCATGAAGACAATCGTCAAGAAAGCTGACGATGAGTTCAACAAAAACAAGGAGGCTTGATGTAATTGTCAATGGAATCTTTATCAGAAGAAGCAAAACAGGCAGTAATGGCATATGATGCCAAGAAGACTGTCGATGTGGCCAAAAGGGTCATAGCAGAGAAAGTGAGCATCGTAGACGTCATAGAGAACGGCTTCACCAAAGGGATGACCGAGGTAGGGGCACTGTATGAGGCTAAGAAGGTATTCCTTCCGCACATCATGGCCGCCGCGGCAGCCATGAATGCGGCAATGGACATACTCACGCCGGAACTCGAGAAGCAGGGTGCCAAGGCAAGCGAAGGTCTCGGCAAATTCCTGATCTGCTCGATCGAAGGCGACATACACTCGATCGGAAAGGACATCGTCGCGATAATGCTCAAGGTAGCAGGATTCAGCGTCGTGAACCTCGGAAGAGATGTAGCCCTCAAGGAGATCGTCAAAGCCTGCCAGGAGCAGAAACCCATGGGAGTCGGAACATCTGCCCTCATGACCTCCACGATGGTCCATCAGAAGACCTTCGAGGAGATGCTGAAGAAAGCGGGTATCAGGGACACCCTGATAACGAACGTCGGCGGTGCTCCGGTCACGCAACAGTGGGCAGATGAGATAGGTGCGGACGTCTACTCCGAAAACGCTTCTGATGCAGTCAACAAGCTCACGGCGGTCGTGAAGGGTTAAACCCGATTGGGTGCGAAAGCACCCTTTTTTTATGCAAAGGAGGAGGAAAATTAGATGGAAGTAGATGAAAAAAGATTGATGACTCACAAGAGGCGTGTGAAGATCGGCTACACTATGGCACTGTTCTGCGCCCTGTTCTGGGGTATCTGGTACGTTCCGGGTACGTTCATATGGAACTTTGATGTCGTGAATTATTTCCAGGGAGCAATAGACGGACTGAGTAATATCCAGGTAGATACTCTCTTGGGGTCTGGGGAATTCGTAGCGAGCAACAAGGCATTTCTCGCCGCAGCGGTGCTGATAACAGGACTCAATGCGGCGTTTGTGATGCTCGCATACCTTGTGTGGAACCTGTTCCTCGGAAAAGAGAAGTTCTCCGAGATGAAGAGGAGCATAAAGGAGATGAAAGCATGCACGAAATATTATTTCCTGGGTGCCATATGCGGAGGCCCATGCGCAATACTTGGTTCGTTCATAGCGATGGGGTATGTGGGAGGCGCTTTCGCAGCCGTGGCTGCACTGGCATACCCGGTCATAGGCACGCTGTTGTCCGCGACATGGTTGGGACAGAAGATATCCCGCAGGGCGATAGCGGGCATACTCATCATAGTGATAGGTAGCATCACGATATATGCTATCAGTCTGTTCGAAGAACTGCAGGCCGGAGGGTCCCTGATAGGATACATCGGCGGGCTCATGGCCCTCTTCGGATGGGGTATCGAAGGCGCAGTTGCAGCGAAAGGGATCGATGTCTCTGAGCCGGATGTAGCCATAACGATGAGATTCGGTCTTGAGACACTTATATGGTGGGTCATAGCGATACCGGCTCTCGCGCTGATGTCCATTCCGGTCTACGAGTACGCATGGAGGATGATCTCCGACCCGGTGATACTGCTGTCGCTGGTTATGCTTGGTCTGACGTTCGGATTCTGTTATGTCACATGGTACAAATCTTTCCCCCTGATAGGTGTGGGGAGAGGGCAGGGTATCGGAAGCCTTTACGGTATATGCGCAGTCATATTCCTCATACTGTTCATTGGCGTAGATGCCGCGATAGGATCCGACATAACGCATCAGGCATCGCTGCTCGTCGGTGCCGCTCTTTGTACGGCGGGAACATTGATAATGTTCACCGAGAAGACGGACTGTGTTGAGTGTCTGAGGGATACAGGGGAATCGAAGGAGGAAGAATCATGATGGAAGGACGCCCATACAAGTTCCGTATCCTCGAGATACTGGATGCGGGAGAGGCCATGTGGAGCTGCGACGTTGTCAGGAAGCTTCAGGAAGAATACAAAATGCACTCGAACTATCAGAGGGACTGCCTGAATTTCGACCTCATCGAAGTTGCAGCGTCGGGGATGATATCCGAGACGGAGACCAAGATCGATGAGGATGGTTCATTCAAAATGAACAGTCTGCTTGTAAGATACAAGATCACTCCGATCGGAAAGAATCTCCTGGATGAGTTGAAGTCAAAGGTAAAACCGATGGAGGCCAGATAAAATGTCTTCAAGTTGGTCGACCGTTGAGAGTTTCTTCTCCGCGGGCATAATTCCGAAGTCGGAATATGTCTACATGATCGTGATTGTCGGGCTGTGTGTTTTGGCGCTCTGGAAGGCCCGCAAGATGGTATCGGAGATCTGATAAACACATTTAAAGCGGCCGCAAGGCCGCTTCAAAACCGCTTATTCCCGTGACATGAAGTCGATAGTGATTAATATAATAGCATGATTTTTTAGGTGCTAACAGTTATGTTTAAATAATTGATAGTGAGACGTTGGAAATCAAAACGTAATTTTTAAATATAAATATCCCGATTATAAAAATACAGGCCGAGAGCTCCAGTGGAACCTAAACAGGTGATACCGAGCACTTACTGAGGAGGAAGAATATGAGCAAAGAACAGATTCTGGCTGATCTCAAGACAGCTGTAGAGACCTGGAACGTTAAACTCGCCCAGGATTCGACGAATGCTGCCATAAAAGAGAAGATAAATATCAAAGAGATAATCGAAAAAGGTCTCGGAAAGGGAATGGAGACCATCGGAGAGAAATTCGACAAGGCGGAAATATACCTGCCTCAGGTAGTGGCCGCATCAAAGACGATGGAAGCTGCCATAAAGATCCTCGAACCTCTCATGTCCGCAGGGGACGGTGCACTCAGGGGCACAATCGTGATGGGCACCGTGGAGGGAGATATCCACGAGATCGGAAAGAATGTGTGCTGTGCCATGCTGAGAGGTGCTGGCTACAATGTAGTGGACCTCGGACCGGATGCATCATCGCAGCAATTCCTCGATGCCGCGGAAGAGAACGAAGCGGCAATACTCGGCGGGTCCGCACTTATGACCACGACGCTCGAGGCACAGAGGGAATTGGTTGAGGCAGTGAAAGAGATCGATGCTAAATACAAGTGTATATTCGGCGGAGCACCATGCAGCAAAGCATGGTGTGATGAGATAGGCGCAGACGGATATTCCGCGACAGCAGCAGAAATCATAGAGCTTGTGAACGAGCTGACGAAGTGATAAATATGGCAGCAACAAGACCGCTTACAATATCAGATGTGTATGAGAGATTCGTGAAAGGCAAGAAGGTCGCGGAGAGTGACTGGGACTACACGATAATACCGACGAAGCTCACCGAGCTCAAAGAGAAGTACAAACTCAACTTCGGCGACAAGATCATACCGGAGGACAAGCAGACGATAAACAACCTGTTCAACGCGGGGCTCGAGATGCTCGTCGAAACCGGATACTACTGCACGGACCTCGGCCGTGTCATGAAAGTGACCGAAGAAGAGGTCTGGGAAGGAATAAAGAAGACCCCGACGAAGCTCATTCTCGGAGAGGGAAGGGATATAGCCCGTTTCTATCCGAGACGCGGGAACAGCCCCGTGAAACCGATCATCCAGGGAGGCCCTACAGGATCACCGATATCCGAGGATATATTCATACAGGTCATGCAGTCATATGCTCAGGAGGCCGTTGTCGATGACCTTGTTAACGGTGTAATGACCACGATAGAGGGACACCCGGCAAAGACCAACACCCCCTATGAAGTCCTTGCAACCATGGCGGAGCTCCGCGCGACGAAAGAGGCCCGCATAAGGGCCGGAAGGCCCGGTCTCGGTGTCTAGGGACCGGAGACACCGCTCTCTGCAGCGGGACGTCTCTCGGCAGACATGGTCAACGCAGGCCACAGGATAACCGATGCGCACGAGTGCTCTCAGCTCAATGAGCTCAAGATGGACATGGTCGGCCTCAACATGCTGGCGGGATGGACCACGAACGGAGACACCATAATGATCGAGCAGATGCCGATATTCGGAGGATACACAGGCGGTCTCGAGGAGACGGCCATCAGCGATGTCGCGACGACGCTCGGGTCATTCGCCCTGTTCAGCGGGAATTTCCATCTGGACGGACCGATCCACATAAGATGGAATGTGACGACAGCGAAAGAAACGCTCCAGGTGGCCGCTCATGCAGCAGCGGCCGTGGACGCCAACACAGACCTGTTGCTCGCAAACCAGTACTATCCGGGAGCCGGGCCGTGTACCGAGATGTGTCTGCTCGAGACAGCAACGCAGGCCATAAACGATACCGGTTCCGGAAGAGAACTGCTGTCGGGATCAGCAGCCGCGAAAGGTGTCGTGCAGGACAAGACCACTGGTATGGAAGCAAGAATCATGGGAGAGGCCGCAAGGACCGCTGCCGGGATGAAAGTTTCCGATCTGAACGAGATCATACCCAAACTCGTTGCGATATACGAGAAGGATTTCGTCAACCCGCCTCAGGGCAAGAGCTTCCGCGAATGCTATGATGTCAAGACCGTCAAGCCAACGGCAGAATATCTCGCAGTCTATGACAAAGCGCTCAGCACGCTCAGAGATTGCGGTCTCGACATAAAACACTGAAAACACAAACTGCGGCATAAGCCGCAGTTATTTATTTTTTTAAATAAGTCTGGCAAGTGTCTGGCCATTTACTATGTTAGAGCATAAAAATAGGTTTCAGATGAATTACTATATAAAACATTATGTCTGTTGAGGTAAAGGTTTTAATAGTGATATCAAGCTAATATCAATATGGTTGCACCAAGAGCGCTGGACATCTACGAATCATTCGATAGATTCGCATCCGGAAAAAAGGTCAGGGAGGACACGTGGGATTATGTCACGATCCCGACGAACGCATTGGCCATGAAAGAGAAATACAACATTAATTTCGATAATAAGATAATACCCGAAGATGATGATCTGGCGGACAGACTGTTCTTGGCGGGCGTCGAAATGCTCGCATGCACCGGATTCTATAACACAAATCTCGGAAGAGCGCTTTCCGTATCCGAAGAGGAGATTCTGGAAGGGATAAAGAAAGCCCCCAAGAAGATCAAGATGGGGAGGGGCAATGAGAGAGTGGCCTGCAAGGCCAGGAAGGGCAATTCCACGAGGAAACCCATCATACAGGGAGGTCCGACGGGTGCGCCCGTCTCCGAGGAGATATTTCCCAATATGATGCAGAGTTATGCACAGGAGGCCGCTGTGGACACGCTTGTAAGCGGTATCCTGAATACCGTCAGCGGAAGACCGGCCACCACCAATACGCCGTGGGAGATCAAGGCGACACTCGCGGAAATACGATATGTGAGGGAAGCCTGCAGCATGGTCGGCAGACCGGGCATGGGCATATAGGGTCCGGAGACGCCGCTGTCGGCGGCAGGGAGATTATCGTCGGACCTTTCTCAGTACGGTCTCAGATATTACGATGCGCATGAAGTATCCCAGCTGAATGAGCTTAAGATAGATAACAGCGGTATGGTGATGATAGCGGGCTGGTCGACCGCGGATGATATAATAATGATGGAGCAGATGCCCATATTCGGGGGGTACTCCGGAGGGGTGGAAGAAACCGCGATATGCGATGTGGCGACCATGCTCGCATCATTCGCGTTGTTCGACTGCGATATACATTTGGACGGACCGATCCACATCAGGTGGGGTACAACCACCACCAGGGAGACACTGCAGATAGCGGCTCATGCGGCCGCGGCATTGGACAGGAATACCGATCTTCTTCTGGCAAATCAATACTATACGCTGGCCGGACCTTGCACGGAGATGTGTCTGCTCGAGGTCGCGACCCAGGCGATAACCGACACGGCATCGGGTAGGGAGCTGATATCCGGGTCGGCATCTTCGAAAGGTGTCGTCAAAGATAAAACGACAGGAATGGAAGCCCGTATGATGGGTGAAGCCGCCGCGGCGGCGGCGGGCATGGAGATACCGGAGGTCAACAGGATATTGGATAATCTGGTCTCTTCATACAGGGATTACTATCTCAAACCGCCAGCCGGCAAGCGTTTTCAGGATTGTTATGACGTAAAGGAGATCAGACCGACAGATGAGTATCTGGGGGTGTACGATAAGGCATTGAAGACCATCCTCAAATGCGGGATCTACATCTGAGGCGGGAACATGACAGAATACTGTATCGCATTGGACATAGGTACGAGCGGCCTCAGGGCGCAGATACTCGACTCGGAGACAGGCGAGACCCTAGCCACATCCATAACCGCCCGTCACCCTATACCCGGGATGAATGTAATCGATCACGTCAATTTTGCGATCATGTCCGGCGAGGATGTAGCCAACGGTCTGATGATCGCCGCCGCGAACTCACTCTTCTCATCATTCGACGTGGACCTCTCCAAGGTAAAAACGGTCGCAGTATGCGGGAACCCGTTCCAGCTCTCCCTGTTCCAGAACATCGAGATAAGAGACCTGGCGTATGCCGGGAAGAATATGCTGACAACGCTCGGTGTCGTATCTCCGCCCAGAGACGGAGATATGGTGAAAGCTTCGGATCTAGGCATAAAGGGCATGCCGGACGCAGTCGTCATGATTCCTCCCGCCGTGACCCATGAGATAGGGGCCGATGCCATCGCAATGCTTCTGATAACCGATGTCCTCGAATCCAAAGAGCCGTGTCTGGTCGTGGATTACGGAACGAATGCGGAGATGGCACTGGTCGTAGGCGGAAAAGTATACACCGGATCCGCCGCCGCGGGACCCGCGCTCGAGGGTCAGCAGATAGAGAAAGGAATGCTCGCATCTCCCGGGGCGATAGCCGATGTGGACATCAAAGACTGCGGATGGGAATGTACGGTGCTGGATGAGTCGATGAAGGATGTCCCCGGCGACACCGTGGACCCGCTGACCGGCAACATCTCGAAGAAAGGGGCAATGCACGGAAAGGCCAAGGGTATAACCGGAACGGGCGTCGTGGCATCGATATACTGCGGCATTGAAACAGGCCTCATAACGCCGCCGCATATAGGCAGCCCCGATGGTTCGCTCCATTTACAGGACGGCGTGAACATATACTCCAAAGATATCGATGAAGCCGGTAAAGCCATAGGCGCCCTGAGGGCGGGGTTCCTGACATTGCTGATCGAGGCGGGCATATGGACGGATGACGTCAGACTCGCGTACATGTCCGGAGCTTCGGGATTATATGTGGATGCAAAAAAAGCACTCAAGATAGGGATGGTCGTTCCGGGTGCGGAGAGGATAATCCAATTCGGGAACACATCGATAGAACTGGCAAGGAGGCTCGCCATGGGAGATACCACCATCGACAGTCTCCGTGAATTCGCGAAGAGGCTCAGAGCCACCCACTGCATGTTCGCAACCGCAAAAGCGTTCAAAGATATCTATTCGATCGAATATTCCCTTTGGTCTCAGGGAATGCCGGCCTCTGAATATAACAACATGATGGATGTGTACGATCTTCCGCATATACCGGAACCGATACCGAATCCGGAAGTGACCAGGATCTCTGCCACCGACCTGCCGGACACGGAGGGTAGAAAAATCAGAATACTCGAGAATTCCGGTACGGTTCTTTCAGGTATCATCGAGGGATGCATAATCTGCGAGAATTGTGTGGAGGAGTGCCCGGAGGATGCCATAAGTATCGTAATGGAGGGCGAGAAAACATTCGGACGGATAGTATCCGACCGTTGCGCCGGTACCGCATGCAGAAGATGCGAAAGGATCTGTCCGGAGAGCGTCCTTAGAATCACTCCGTTCGGCATAGAGGGTCATTCGTCCTGACCGCATTCTTCCATTTCGGGTTCGCAGCTGAGTTCCACTCCGATGATCCCGATTATTATTATTGCGGCGAACAGCAGTCTTGTCAGTTGCAATGATTCTCCGAAGATTATTATGCCCATCACGATGCTGCCTATTGCGCCTATCCCGACCCAGACAGCATAACCTCCCCCCACGGGCAATCCTCTTTTCAGACCCGAATTAAGGAAATATACACTTGTGAAAAGAAATGCAAGAGTGACGACGGTCCAAAGTATGTCCGTGAATCCGTCGGACATCTTCATAGCCAATGCCCATGTGGTCTCGAACACCCCTCCGGCGAGGATCCACAGCCATGGATTCAGTTCACACACCCCCCAATGCCAGGCCGACCGATCCGACTATTATCAAAAATATGAAGAACAGGCGTTTTCTTTCGACAGATTCTTTGTAAAGGAGTGCTCCCAGAGCAGTCGCGCCGATCGCTCCTATACCTGTCCATACGGCATATGCCGTCCCTACCGAGATCTCCCTCATAGCCAAAGAGAGAAAGAATGGGCTCGCAACAACCAAAACCATGGTTACAACGGTCCATTTTTTATCTTTGAAGTTGTTAGATTTCTTCATAGCAAGGATCCATGCGGGTTCCAAAAGGCCTCCTATGATGAGCCATGAATACGCCATAATGCTGAACACGCTAACATCCTCGGACAAGACACTCGGTCTGGGATGCCACAGTGACTATGGTGATATTAATGTTGCTCCCCGTAGGCACAGGCATGAGTCAACCCCGTTATGCAAAATATTAATATAGCTCTCTTAGAAATTATGCTAATATAATAAATGTTAAATATTAAAACAAGAACGCAAAAAAAAATATAAGATATATTTATATACTTTAATTATGTTAATATGCATGTGCTTCGGAGCGTACCCGGTACCTTCCAAGGCATACGCAGATCCTACCCGTGAAGGGTCGACCTCGTTTGGAACACATCCGAGGATCCTGTCCGCCGGCGGGCGTTCTACTCCTCCTCCTTATCGAATAGAAGAGGCGGGCAGGGAACTTGTTCTTATTTTTCATATGATTGTTCCAGCGTCTGTTTTTATCGGAGCTCTCATAGGAATCATATACAAGTATTATCATTACTGTGGTACATCATTGATGGAACGGGGGACGGTCTGGGACCGGTAGGCCTCTAAAGCTGAACTAGCGGGGTTCGATTCCCCGGTCTCTCGCCATGATAATGTTGGTGGTGATGACATCAATGTAGGTTTCACTGACTCGCAGATTCAGAAACTGAGAGAGTTCGGGGATGATCCCAGAGACTCCTCTGTTTTTGGGAATACAGAGGAGAGGGAAAAGGCGTTTTCCAAAATAATGTCTGACCTCGTTTCTCTGAATGAAAAATCGATAAAACAGATGATCGAACATCCGCCGAGGCATTATCTGACTCAATTGGAGTCCAATATCGCAGAGGCCCTGATATCAAAAGGTTTCATGGAAGTGAGGACACCCACGATGATATCCGTCGCTTCGCTTGAAAAGATGACGATCACCCCGGACCATCCGTTATACAAACAAGTGTTCTTCATCGATAAGAAAAGGTGTCTCCGTCCGATGCTTGCACCTAATCTATATTATGTAATGAGAAAACTCAGGGACCATACCGATGGACCCGTGAAGATATTCGAGATAGGGTCCTGTTTCAGGAAAGAATCACACAGCGGTGCACATCTCGAAGAATTCACGATGCTGAATCTGGTGGAACTGGGGCCCGAAAGAGATGCGACCGATGCATTGAAAGAGTATATCGGCGCGGTCATGAAAACCACGGGACTGGAATATACCCTGTCTTTGGAGGAATCGGATGTATACAAGGAGACCCTCGATGTCATGGTCGGTGATACGGAAGTATCGTCCGGAGCCGTAGGACCGCATGTCCTGGATGCGGCCCATGATGTCCGCGAGCCGTGGTCCGGCGCAGGGTTCGGTCTTGAAAGACTGCTAATGCTCATGAATGAAAAAGGCAGCGTCAAGAAGACCGGCAGAAGCCTCAGCTACCTCAACGGCGCCAAGATAAACTGACGGGGATAGAGTTGAACGTCACCGATATAATCGACAACTCCAACAGAGGTCTGGAGATATCAACCGACGAGACAGCGGAATTGCTGGCAGCGGAGACGCAAGAGGACATAAACGAACTATTCTCCGCCGCGGCTTCTGTCAGGGACATGGTATTCGGGAAAAAAGTCTTCGTTTACGGATTCGTATATTTTTCCACCCATTGCAGGAACAACTGTGCTTTCTGCTACTATAGGAGGACGAACGATCTCTCCCGCTACAGGAAGACAGGGGATGAGGTGCTGGCGCTTTCCGCAAGCCTGAAAGATGCCGGCATAAACCTTGTCGACCTCACAATGGGCGAGGACCCCGTAATGTGTGCCGACAATTACAGCGAGCTTCTCAATATAGTCCGAAGGGTCAGGGACGAAGTGGATATTTCGATAATGGTGTCTCCCGGAGCCGTTCCGAAAGAATCATTCCCGATGTTCAGAGATGCCGGAGCAGACTGGTTCGCATGCTATCAGGAGACGTACAACAGGGACCTTTTTTCAAAGCTGAGATTGGAGCAGGATTTCGATAACAGGCTCAATCAGAAGATATGGGCGAAAAAATCCGGTCTGTTGACCGAGGATGGCATAATGGTCGGTCTGGGGGAGACGCTTGAAGACAGGGCCGATTCCATACTGAAGATGGGTTCGCTCGGATGTGAACAGATACGCGCAATGACATTCGTTCCGCAGACGGGGACACCGATGGAGAATTTGAAACCCACGGAATCCATCGATGAACTGAAATCCATAGCCGTTATGAGGTTGCTGTTCCCGGATCGATTGATCCCCGCATCGCTGGATGTCGAGGGTATCGCAGGGCTGAAGACAAGACTGGATGCGGGAGCGAATGTCATAACATCCATAGTCCCGCCAAACAAAGACCTCGCGGGAGTGGCCCAGCATGAATTGGATATCGATAACGGACACAGATCTGTCTCTCACGTGCTGCAGATGCTGGATGATATGGGGAAGAAAGCCGCGACCAATGGGGAATACGAGACCCTTCTGAGAAAGATGAAGGCCGGGAAGAGGTGATGTGATGAAGGTAGGTATCGTCGGAGGTGCCCTGCAGGGTATGGAAGCTGTCTTCTTATCGGATAAGGCGGGATTCGAAACCCTGGTCATCGACAGGAGAGAGCACGCTCCAGCACTGTCATTATCCGACTCGCAGGAGGTCTTTGACATCACGGAGGACACCGGAAGAGCCGAAAAGGTCCTGCGGGACTGCGATGCGGTGATGCCGGCATGCGAAGAGATGGAAGCATTGGTGCTTCTGGATGAGATAATGAAAGATTCGGAGGTCCCGTTGCTTTTCGACCTCGAATCCTACAGGATATCGTCATCGAAAGAAAAATCCAACGAGGTGATGGCGGGTCTCGGAGTGCCTCTGCCGAAACCGTGGCCGGAATGCGGATTCCCGGCAATAGTCAAACCATCGTCTCAGAGCGGGAGCGTGGGAGTATCCGCAGTCAATAACAAGGAAGAGATGGACGCGGCACTCGGGACGGTGAGAAGCCTCAACGACGTTCCTGTCATACAGGAGTTCGTATCCGGGACGAGCGTGTCGATAGAGGTTATCGGGAACGGAAAGACTGCGAGACCGTTCTATACGACGGAAGTGGTCCTGGATTCCAACTATGACTGCAAGATGGTGCTGTGCGAGCCCGGGATCCTTCCCGAAGAGGACGATAGGCTGTTCTCCGAGATAGGAAGGAGGGTCGCAGAGGGTATGGGCCTGAATGCACTGATGGATGTTGAAGCGATATACACAAAGAACGGACTGAGGGTGCTGGAGATCGATGCCCGCATACCGAGCCAAACCCCGGCCGCCATATGGGCCGCGACAGATGTGAACATACTCGAGGAGCTTGTATCCATGTCAATGGGCAGGGACACCGGGAAGAAGAACAAGAACGGTTGTTCCGCTTATGAGCACTATGTTGTCGAAAACGGGAACATGATGACATGCGGGGAAAAGATCTTCGGTAAGATAACCGAACCTCGGTTCGAAGAGAGGTTCTTCGGGTCTTATGAGGCCATAACCGATTACGCCCCGGGAAAGGATGTCTGGAGGGCGACCGTCATAACTCAGGGAAGGGACCCCGGAGATGTCCTTGAGAAGAGGAAGAAGTTCATACGGAACGTGATGGACGAGTGCGGATTGGATGAATACATAGACAGATCCCCGAAGATGATATGATGACAAGACTCACTGACGACATGGTGAAGGACATAATCTGTTCTCTCGACAGCACCGATGACACGCTCGTGTCTCTGACGGGGATGAACACATTGGAACTCGCATGCGATGCGATAGGCATATCTCCAGACACGATAAACACACACGATATCCGTGTGGGGGTTGTGCCTGTGACATCCGGCCTCGGGATAATAACGAGATTCTCGGATTCGGTGGCGGAGATCATAAAGAAACTGGGGATGGAGGCATTCGTCACGGAGTCCCCGGACGTGGCAGGTCTCGCCGAGGCCCTTTCCGCGAAGTGTGATATAATATTCATGGCGGACGATGTGCAATTCATAGCGATAAATGCCGGGAACGGCAGATACTCGAACAACTCTTTCTCCACGGCCGCCGGATACGTCTCCGCATTGAAAGGTGCCGCAAAGGGACTGGCAGGAAAAGCGGTCCTGGTCCTCGGGGCCGGAAGGGTCGGCAGCATAGCGGCCGAACTCATTGTTTCCATGGGTGCGGAGGTAACCATCTATGACATCGACGGTAAGAAAGCGAATGATCTTTCCCGCAGAGTGAAAATAAAGGTTGCGGATGACGTCGGGGCAGCGCTGTCATCCCACGATCTGATATTCAATGCATCGCCGGCCCCCATAGAAGCGGACCATATCAGGGAAGGCTCCATTTTCTCTTCGCCCGGCATACCTTTCCCATTCGATGATGCCGGCCTGAAAAAAGTGAAGGCGGTGATCCATGACCCTCTCAACATAGGTGTGGCGGTCATGGCGGTTCAGAGCGCGTCGTTCTCCGGGCCGATGGAGCTAAACAGATAAATATCCCGATTCCGTGACAGCGACTATGAAAATGCTCCTGATCAACGGTTCGCCGAGGGATGGGGGGAATACTTCGGAACTGGCCCGGAGATTCACCGAGGCCGTTGGAGGAAAAGCCGATGTCGAGGAGGTCCGCATCTTCGGAAAGAACATCAGAGGCTGCAGCAACTGCGGGGCGTGCCAACATGCCGTCATCAGGGGACATTGTACGATTGATGATGACATGTCATCGCTTTATCCTGAATTCATAGCGGCCGATTTGATAGTACTCGCATCGCCGATCTATATGTGGCAGTTCACCCCGTGCACGCTCGCGTTCCTGAACAGGCTGCACTGTCTGTGCCAATCAAGGGATTTCAAATACAACGAGATGGCCGGAAAAAAGATGGCGGTCCTGGTTACATCGGGGGATGAAGAAGAAGTCGCTGACTTCGCAGTCAACGGTATCAGGGACTTCTGTGAATTCTTCTCGATAGATTACAGGGGCGATCTCAGGATACCATTCGCAGACAAAGGACGTATAGGATCCGGAGAGTATGATGCCGAGTTGGAAAAGTTCGTATCTGAAGTCCTCGGATGATCAGTCATATCTGCGGTTATCGGTAACGTGTTGCGCCTTCCCTTCAAACCTTTTCAGTGTTCCGGGCAGTACGAGTTTGACGTTCGTCTTTATGTTCAGCGTGCTCTTCAGCCGTTCCTCGACGTTCCTCGTCATCTTCCCGAGTTCCACCATGTCATCCGTCAGTGATGCTTCGTTGAGTTCTACTTCGACAACCATGTTGTCTATGTATTTCTCGTTCTCCAGTGTTATGTGATAGAATGCGCTCAGATATGGGATATCCCCGATGACGCTCTCTATCTGGGAAGGGAAGACGTTTATGCCGCGTACCACGAGCATATCATCGGTTCTTCCGGATATCCTCATAAGACGGGGATGCGTTCTGCCGCATTCGCACGGCTCCCAGTCGAGCGCCGATATGTCCCCGATTCTGTATCTTATAACGGGAAACGCTTCTTTCTGCAGCATGGTGACGACCATCTCTCCCCTTTCACCGTCCGCGCACAGATCCCCATTCCTGTCCAGAATCTCCATGTAACAGAGATCGGCCCACACATGGGCACCGCACTGTCTGTCACATTCAAGGAATGACGGGCCGTACAGTTCGCTCGCCCCATAGCAGTTGTGCACCCGTATCCCGGTCCTGTCCTGGAGTTTTGTCCTCATGCTCTCGGACCAAGGCTCTCCCCCCGCTATGGCTAGCCTGAGTTTCGTATCCTTTCTCATATCTATTCCGATGCCGTCGCAGACATCTGCGATATGGAACAGATATGACGGGGTACCCGCGAATGCTGTTACCGGCAGGTCTCTCATAAGCTGTATCTGCCTGTCGGTATTCCCGGTACCCGCAGGCAACACCGTCGCGCCGATCTTCTCGGCCGCATAATGCACGCCGAGTCCGCCCGTGAACAGCCCGTACCCATGACAGTTCTGCAGCATATCCTTGTCTGTCATCCCAAAGGAGACCATACCTCTGGCCAAAGATTCCGTCCAGTCATCAAGATCTTTCGCAGTGTATCCGACAATAGTGGGTTTACCTGTAGTACCGGATGAGACATGCACTCTGACAAGGTCTTCGTAAGGCCTCACGAACAATCTGTCCGGGTAGTTATCCCTCAGGTCCGTCTTATTCATGAAGGGGATTTTACGGAACGATTCGAAATCCGTTATGTCATCCGGGGACAGACCCGTCTCCTTCATGCGGTCGTGGATGAATTTTGACGAATCATACATCGTGCGTACCTGTTTCCTGAGGAGACTGAGCTGCAGTTTCTCGATCTCCGCACGAGGCATCGTTTCTATTTCTCTGTTCCGGAAGGCCATGG
>JAITTK010000066.1 GCA_031287135.1 Candidatus Methanoplasma reticulitermitis | reverse complement strand
GGGCGAAGTGCCCGACGATCAGAAAGGCCGAGATGCATATGTTGCGGTTATATGAAAAAATATGAGCTGGAAGGAAGAAACATGAAAAATATGAAAGAAATAATGAGAAAAATGACACTATCATCCGACAGATCCGGAGGTGCCGGAGCGGCGATAGCCATTGTGATAATCCTCGTAATAGTCGGAATCGCGGGATATTTTGTTGTACTGAACGGCAGTCATGCAACATTGGACATAAACGTCCAATCCACCCACATTCTGGCGGATACGGATGTGACCATCTATGTCGATGGACAAAACATCGGAACATGGCGCCTGGACAATCTGGGCAACATAAAAATCACACATGACTACACGTGGTCCATGTTCAACGATACAAAGGTCATAGAAGTCAAGGCAATTTCCACCGGGGGATACTTGGGTGCACAGGGAGATTCCGAGATTATAACCGTACACAAGGATGGAGTCAACAAAGTAACGCTTTTGATATGATCGGTGCACATAGTGCCTCACATCGATGGTATCTTTCTCCGTCTTGTACGAATGGGAACCGCGATCTGAATGCACTTTGGACTTAACAAAAAAAAGCGACATTGTGGTGATAACATAGGCAAATGGATTAAAAATACAGAGGAAAAACAGACCATAAAGCAGGCCGTGATGATACTCGATATGCTGGACGGTATGGGAAAGGAAGGCAGAGAGCAACTCAGAAAAGAACTGGAGATCGAACGTCATGAGCTTGTCGAACTGACGGCACAACTAGAGCGGACGGCCAAAGGGGATGACAATAACACTGAACCGCTGAATAATCTGGAACTTATCTGCCGGGACATATACTGGGATGAGACCGGGGAAAAATATCCCAGAGAATACGAGAAGAAAAAATAAAGCCGGAATCATACAAACAGCCGGGGTATGCCCGGCCCCATTACATTTATTGCATATCCTGAACAACCATTTGTGTTCGGACGGAACGGTGGGTCGACTTTACGGCCTGATGGCATAACCGCCGACCGCGGAATATTATCCCGATACAGCACCCACGGGCAAAAACATTGGATGCTGTAATGGGTTTTGTCTGATATCGCCGGTTTTTTTTTGTATCGGTATCTGTCTGCGCAGAAATCAGATATCAGCCACAGTGAAGCTTGAAACGGATATTCGTCTTCGAGTTTGTAAGGATATCCTGTTTTCAGAACATTATAAGATCTGCAAATAAAATAATTTAACATTTGCAAGTTATTTATTTTATGATTTGCAAATACGATATCACGGTCCGATCGGGGGCGACTGCCGATAAGAGCTGCGGAATCGAAAGTCTGCCGCGATGAATACCGCCGGACCGATCCGGCTGCGGCTTGTAACGTCACATGGGAAACCGTATCGGCTCATAGTAAAGCTTAAAACGGATACTCGTCTTCGGTTGCGGTAGGTGGAGGTGGCCCAGCCTGGTAAGGCGATAGACTGCTAATCTATTGTCCCAAAAGGACCCGGGGGTTCGAATCCCCCCCTTCACGCCATTCCCGTATCCGGATCGCCGTCTTCGTGCTTTTTCCGGTCACGCTTACAAAAGGATAGTTACAAATAACTCCGGCATGATTCATACCCATGGTCAAAGGAACGATGGGGATCATCGGCTGTCCCGTGCTTGAGGACGAAATCATATACTCGCTCAGCCGTGAGAATGACGATAAGAACATCTATGTGATCGATACGCCGCCCTCGTCCACCCTGACGGACAAGCTCGGAAGAGCGGGGATCCCCTTCACCGCCGTGGGCGAGTGGGAATTCAACAACGGCTATGCCGAAATAGACCGCGACAGGGGATTCAACATCGTCATCATGATGAACAAACTGGGCCTTCACGCGCGTCCGGAGTTCCTGAGACAGACGATAGAGGATCAGCTGAGATTCTGCCAGAACCGCTTCGACGTCATCGCCCTGTATTACGGCATGTGCGGAAACGCGGGGTGGGATGTCTCGAAGTGGGCTTCCGAGACCCTCGACATCCCGGTCTTCGTGTTCCGCGATATGAACGGGGAGGTGTGCGACGACTGCATAGGCGTGGCGATCGGAGGGCACTCCAGATACTGCGATTTCGTCCGGAAATACCCCGGAATGCTCTATGTCACGCCCAGCATGGCCGGGAACTGGGACAGATACGCCGAGGAACTGGATTTCTGCAAGGGATTCGAGATCATGGACATACACACGGTGAAGGAGGTGTTCCAGGTATTCGGTTACAGCAAGGCGGTGAAGATCGACACCGGACTCGGGGCAAGAGGGGAGGAATTCGAAAACGGCTGCAGACACGTATCCGACGAGACCGGCCTGGAGCTGGTGGTCCCGGAACCCGGTTCCGTCGACCTCTATCCCACGGAGAGGATATACATGGATGCCAAAGGGGCCCTGAGGCCCTGAGATCCCCGTTCATCGGCGGACAGCGTAATATTGTTATAACCCGGCACAATCCCCATATCGTGAATTTCGAGGATATGTCCAAGACAGAGAGGACCGACTACAAGAAAGCGGTCATCAGCGATTTCGTCGAACACGGCATGGACGAACGGGAGGCTTTGGTCAACTATGTGTTTTGCATAAACCCCCAACCGCTCAATTGGCTGGAGCACAGGTACGGCATCTCCCGGGAGGAGGCCGTGTCCCTGAGGGAGAGCGGCATGTCCGAATACATAAAGAACGGGGGTTCGCGCGAGTACGGGGGTTCGCGACCTTCGTCCTACCGAAAAACCGGATCGTGCAGATGCATACGGCCCATATTGCCTCAGTGACCGCGTATATCGATCATACTTCCGGTGTTTTGTTTCGTCCCGATCCGTCGATCCGATATCCCGAATGTGCAATCCTGCGGCGATTCGTTTCCGTATATTCTACTATTTGCAGATAGTATTATATGAGAATTACACGATACGATATCAATGCGTAAAGGTGCGAAGGGAATGCGGACATTTTCCATCATGTCGGAATCGGTCGGCGTTTCCGCCGCTTTTTGTTGCGCCTGATCCGGGGCCTGCCCCGCGGAGATTGTCCATATGAGTAATATCAACACAAGATTAGTGCACGGAGCCGTCGACGGGGACCCGGTGACCGGCGCCGTCAATGTCCCGATATATCAGACATCCACATACAGACAGCCCGAGCTCGGCCGCAATACCGGGTACGAGTATTCCAGGACGGGGAATCCCACGAGGGAGGCTTTGGAGAAACAGATCGCCGACCTCGAGGGAGGAACAGCGGGGTTCGCTTTCGCTTCCGGGATGGCGGCCATAGATGCCGTCCTGAGACTCTACGGGTCGGGCAGGACGGTCATCATATCCAGCAACGTGTACGGGGGCACGTTCAGGATATTGGACAAGGTCTTCTCCCGTTTCGGTCTGGGTTACAGGATCGTGGACACAGCGGATCTCGGCGCGGTTGAGAAGAGCATAACTCCCGATGTATCGGCGCTCCTGATCGAAAGTCCGGCGAACCCCCTCATGACCGTCACCGACATAGCTGCCGTTTCGGAGATCGCACGCGACCGCGGCATCCATACGATAGTGGACAACACCTTCATGACCCCGTATCTCCAGAGGCCGATCGGGTTGGGCGCGGATATAGTGGTCCACAGCGCGACCAAATACATAGGCGGTCACAGCGACCTCGTGGCCGGGCTTGCGGTCGTGAACGACGGGGAACTCGCGGAGAGGCTGCATTTCGTCCAGAACGCGACGGGTGGGATCCTCCAACCCTTCGATTCATTCCTGGCCCTCAGGGGGATCAAGACACTGGGGGTAAGGATGGATCGCCACGTCTCCAACGCGGAACAGATAGCGGAACATCTGCAGGGACATCCCGCTGTTTCAAAGATATACTATCCCGGGCTGAGAACGGATCCGGGATACGGTGTGAACAGAAAACAGGCATCCGCCGGAGGCGGCATGATCTCCTTCGAACTGAATGAGGGGTATGATCACCGCGCCTTCCTCTCCTCCACCGAACTCATAGCGCTGGCCGAGAGCCTCGGCGGCGTGGAATCTCTGCTGTGCCATCCGGCGAGCATGACCCATGCTTCCATCCCCGCTGATATCCGCAGGGCGGTCGGGATCACCGACAGACTGATCCGGCTGTCCGTGGGCATAGAGGACGGAAACGATATAATCGCCGATCTTGAAGCCGCGTTCGGAAGATCGAAGCTGGTGTGAGGTTGTACTACGATTCCACGCTGGCGATGATCGGGAACACCCCGATCGTCAAACTGAACAATCTGGGTCAGAACCCTGACGTGAACATCTACGCCAAGCTTGAGCTCTGCAACCCATCGGGGAGCGTTAAGGACCGTGTGGGGTCCTACATGATCAGGGATGCCGAAAGCAAAGGCATTCTGCATCCCGGATGCACCATAGTGGAGGCGACCGCGGGGAACACCGGCATAGGCATAGCATTCGCCGCTCTCGGCCACGGATACAGGACGGTGTTCGTCGTCCCGGATAAATTCTCAAAGGAGAAACTGACGCTCATGAGAGCACTGGGCGCCGAGATAGTGACGACCTCATACGACGACGGTATGCTGGGAGCGGAGAATAAGGCGGAAGAGCTGTTGGACAGCATCCCGGACTCCGTGTGCCTCAGACAGTTCCGAAATCCCAGCAACCCCCTTGCCCATTATGAGACGACGGGGCCGGAGATCTATTCGGATCTGAACGGCAATATCACCCACCTCGTTGCCGGGGCCGGGAGCGGAGGTACGTTCACCGGGACCGTGAGGTACCTGAAGGAAATGGACCGAAATGTGAAGGGTGTGCTCGCGGACCCGATCGGTTCGGTAATCGGGGGCGGGGAGAAAGGACATTACAGCATCGAGGGGATCGGGAACGATTTCGTGGCTGATACCATGGATGTCAGTCTCGTCGATGAAGTGCAGAAGATATCTGATGAGGACGCGATAAGCGGATCGAGACTCCTTGCAAAGAAAGAAGGAATATTCGCCGGGGCCTCCTCAGGTGCGGCCATAACCGCCGCGATCAGGACTTCCCAGAAGCTAGACCGCGGCCATATCGTGGCGATCCTGCCTGACCGCGGGGACCGATATTTCAGCAAATGCCTGTATGAGACATGAATGCTCGTTGCACGGATGTGAACTTAACACCGGGCCCACACGTACACGGGACGGCATGAAACATTAATGTACTCCGCCGGCAATCTTCACGGGATGAAACTCCTCGTCGTGACAGACATACACGGCAATGTTTCCGTGACGGACTGGATAAACTCCAAGATGAGACAGCACGCGGCAGAGCACGTGCTCGTTCTCGGGGACATAACGGATTTCGGTCCGGTTGAGGTGGCCGAAGGGATACTCGGTCCGATCGAGGGCACCGTCTATGCCCTGCCCGGGAACTGCGACCCGCGTTCGCTCCCCCTTGCCGTGTCCGCTGTCGCGGTCGACATGCACGGAAAGACCGCCGAGATAGGCGGATACCATGTGGCGGGACTCGGAGGTTCCAACCCCACGATATTCGATACCCCGTTCGAGCTCGGGGAGGACGAGATATATGAAATGCTCAGGCCGATCTCCGAAAAGGGCATGATCCTGATGGTCCACGCCCCTCCGTACGGTATCAACGACACCATACCTTCGGGAGTCCACGTAGGCAGCGAATCGATACTCAGGATAGTCAATGAGTTCAGACCCGTCTTGGTACTCAGCGGACACATACACGAGGACTACGGGATCAGATATGCGGACGGCACCACATTCGTGAACCCGGGCCCGGCCAGGGACGGCATGTACGCTATAATCGAGATAGACGGCGGCGCCGTGTCCGCGGAACTCTTTTCTATAAAGGATATCTGAAAAAGGTTTATATACAGAACCGCAATTGGCAGACCGATAATAATGGCACTTTGGCAGGGAAAATCAAAGAGAAAGTCCACTGGGGGGAGACGTGTCTCCTGCAGAGGCAAGAGAAAGTTCGAAATCAGCAGGGAGAAGCAGTTCACGAAGATCGGTGCGCAGTCCCTGAAAGAATACCGCGGAATGGGCGGGACAACAAAGATCGGAATGCTCACCGCGGAGTACGCCAATGTGGTGGACAAAAAGGATAACAAGATACAGAAAGCGAAGATCCTCAACGTTACGGTCAACCCTGCAGACCCGAACTACGTTCAGCGCAACATCATAAACAAAGGTGCCAGGATAACGACCGAGTTCGGAGATGCGATCGTCACCTCCAGGCCCGGGCAGGACGGCGCGATAAACGCTGTCCTTATCCAGAACTGACCGGGTACGCCCCGTCTGTCTTAGCAACCTCTTTAATCCTTTTCTGCATTTGTACCTGTGATAACATGGCATACGATGAGGACACTGCGATCACGGTATGGCCTGAGTATTTCGATATCGAAAGAACCAGAGCCATGGGCAGAAGGCTTCCGAAGAACCTTTGCGTCAAGAACCCGGACATCGATATAATCGCGAAAGGCGCCTTACTTCTCGATTTGGAGTATGAGGTGCACGAGAACAAAGCGTATCCCTCCAATTGGGCGGCCAAACGTGGGTGCGTGAAGGTGGAAAGGGGCAAGATACCGAAGACGGAACTCCTTCCGAAAATCGCGGAGATCCTCATAAAAAACCAGAAGAAATGATCACATCCCTCGATTCGTCCGTCATCGATGCCAATTCCGAAGCCATGGGGATAGGACTGCCGATCCTGATGACCAATGCCGCTTCTGCGATCGTTTCCGTACTGGAAAGCAGATTCCCCGGAAGAAGATTCGCTTTCGTATGCGGCGGCGGGAACAACGGGGGTGACGGGATCGTTGCCGGGAGTATGATGGATCAGCGTGCTGTGACAATCTATCTCCTCGGACCGAAGGAATCCATAAAGTCGGAGTTCGTCAGGAAGACTGCCGGCAGGCTCGGGTGCCGCGTGAGTGATTTTTCCGATTTCGACGGCGACGGACATGATGTCCTCGTCGACTGTGCGCTGGGCACCGGTGTCTCCGGAGCGGTGAGGCCGCCATATGACAGTTTCATATATGCGGCGAACAGGTTCCGGGGGCCCGTCGTTTCCGTCGACATACCGTCCGGTCTGGGAACTGGTTTATCCGTAAAACCCGATATCACGATAACATTCCACGATATAAAAGCAGGAATGGATTCAGAGAACTCGGGGGAGATCATAGTGAAGGACATAGGAATCCCGAAAGAGGCCTGTGAGAATACCGGGCCCGGAGACATGCTGAGATACCCGGTGTCTCCGAAGAACAGCCACAAAGGTTCGAACGGAAGACTGCTCATAATAGGCGGAGGGCCTTATTACGGCGCACCCGCGATGTCCGCCCTCGCGGCCATGAGGGTCGGTTCGGACATAGTCAGGTTGGCGGTGCCCGAGAGCTGCTCATCGAAGATCGCCGTCTTCTCCCCCGTGTTCATGATCAGCGAACTTGACGGCCGTCATCTCCGCCCCGATCATGCCCCGGAGATTGAAGAACTGTCGAAGGGATTTGATGCCATATTGATCGGTCCCGGCCTGGGAACATCCGACGAGACCATGGAAACGGTGAGGGACCTTGTGTCACGGCTGACAATACCTGCTGTCGTTGATGCGGACGGCCTGACGGCACTCGGAAAAGGATTCAAGTCGAATGGAAATACGATACTCACTCCGCATATCAAAGAATTCGGGAGGCTCGGAGGAGATATGAACGGCACAGAGGACTCTGTTATCAGGGCTGCAAAAAGAACCAAATCGGTGATCCTGCTCAAAGGGAGTACGGACCTGATCTCTGACGGCGAGAGGATCATACGCAACCTAACCGGCTCTTCGGGGATGACCTGTGCTGGCACGGGGGATGTCCTCGCGGGCATAGTCGCCGGTCTCCTGTCGAAGGGCATGGACCCGTTCCACGCTGCCGCGCTTGGCGCTTTCATATCCGGTAAGTCCGGTGAGTTCGCTTTCGATGAGAGATCATACGGTATGATCGCAACGGATGTCATCGATAACATACCGGCGGTCCTCAAAAAATATCTAAGGTGATAAGATGGACCTGCAGCCCGTTCACGGCATACCCGCCCTCAGGGCAGACGAGCATCTGGTCATAGGGGATCTCCACATAGGCATTGAATCGCATATGCGGTCCAAGGGATTTCACCTTACTTCCCGCACGGACAGCATGTTCGATTCGATAATGGAGGCCGCCGGAGATTCCGCGAGCAGGCTGATCGTCCTCGGTGACGTCAAGGATTCCGTTCCCGGGTCGACCAAACAGGAATATGCGGAGATACCCGTCTTCTTCGAAAGACTGCTGGAACGTTTCGACAGCATCGATGTGGTCAGGGGCAACCATGACACGAACATAGAGGAGTTCCTTCCCGGCCATGTAAGGATAGTACCGGCCTCCGGCATGAAAAGGGAGGGCATCGGGTTCATACACGGACATACCTGGCCGTCTGAGGATGTCATGGATTCGGAAACACTTGTAATGGCCCACGACCATCCCGCGGTTATGTTCCGGGACGGAGTCGGCAGGCAAGTGAACGAACCGTGCTGGGTCAGAGGGAGTTTTCTGGATACCTCATCTGACAGATACCGTACCCTACCCCGGAGATTCATTATAATCCCGGCATTCAACAGGATGCTCGGCGGTTCCCCGGTGAACATTATCGGCGAACCTCTCCTGGGTCCGGTCATGGGAGGAGGTTTGCTCGACCTCGGGAATGCGACCGTACATCTCTTGGACGGCATCGATCTCGGAAGACTCTCCGGCCTTATGATCAAGGGGAGCGATCGACCCGGCTGGGGAAAACGCATAAAAACTAAAAATATTGAATAAAGAGGGTTTCCCCTCTGTTTCATCTCAGTTCCTGGATACGGTCTTGTACTCGGAGCCGTCGGCGTATCTCACCACTGCCTTCAGAGGCATCTGACCCGGAAGGCTGTGGGTCGCGCATGAGTTGCAGGGATCGTAGACCCTGAAAGCCATCTCGACCATGTTCAGAAGACCCGGGGATATCTCGTAGTCCTTGATCACGGCCTTCGCGATCTTGACGGTGTCGATGTTTATCGGCCCGTTGTTGTTCGTGGTACCGACGACCAGGTTGCATGAAGTCACTATCCCGTTCTCGTCGCAGGTGTAGTCGTGCGTGAGGGTTCCTCTCGGGGCCTCGACGCATCCGACACCGCGTCCTCCGGGGACTATGTCCTTCTGCTTTATGTTGGCATCAGTGACATTGGGGTTGTACGCATCCGCATGGACCTTCTCTGCGGCGTAGAGCATCTCGATGATCCTCGCCCAGTGAGTCGCCAGATTGAAGTGCACCGGCCCCTCGACGCCAAGGCTCTTGAACGTCGCCTTGAACTCCTCGAATGCGGCCTGCGCCTTCGGGGTCGATATGCTGTCGGAGACATTCAGCCTTCCGAGAGGCGTTGCGCGGTACATTCCGCTGTCGACACCTGCCACCAGTCCTTTGTATCCGGGTTTCCTGAGGTACGGGAACTTCTCATACGACCAGGGTTCGACCGCTTCTCCGATGTGATCGAGATAGTCGTAGGGATCGTACCTGTCAACCTCTTTCCCCTTCTGATCGACGACGCGCACCTGTCCGTCATGGAATTCAAGCTGGTTCTTGGGGCTTACGAGACCCATGTTGTAGAACTCATTGTAGTACAGGTCCGAGTTCTTTATTATATCCAAATACTCGGAATTATCGAGCACTACGCTCTTGAACACGCCCAACGAGGTCTCGGCGAATGCGACCAGGTTGTCTGCATATCCCTGGATCTCCTTCTCCTCTTCTTTGTTTATGGCCTTGCTCACACCGCCTGGAACGCCCATGACCGGGTGGGTCGGCTTTCCGCCGATTATCCCCTGTATCTTCTGTGCCTCGGCACGCGCCTTCAGGACCGCAGAACCAAGCTCCAGTCCGACGCGCGCGACGACACCCAGAACATTCCTTTCCGCCGCAGGGGCTGCCGGGCCGCATACGAAGTCCGGTGCCGCCAGAGCGTAGAAGTGCGCTATGTGGCTGTGCACGAAGTGTGCGTGATAGAACAGATCCCTCAGCAGGAATGCCGCCTCCGTGGGCTTTGTGCTGTAGCAGCCGTCGATAGCCTTCGTTGCGGCCATGTGGTGCGCCCCGGGGCATACACCGCAGAGCCTGGAGGTTATCTGGTTCAGCTCGACTACCTTCCTGCCTATGCAGAATCTCTCGAACCCTCTGACCTCGGGTACCTGCCAGTATGCGTTGCTGACGTTCCCGCTGTCATCGAGGAATATCTCTATCTTTCCGTGACCCTCAAGGCGTGTTATCGGGTCGATGGTCACCCTGTTGGTGGTGGCCTTCTGTTTTTCGTCCCATATTACGGGGCCTGTCATTTTATTTACCTCCCTTTTCCGTAACGGACTTCTTGATCAGGGACTTGCCCATGGTGAATGCATAGAAGTATCCGAGCGGATCTTTTATCGTGGACATTATGTCTATGACCTTGTCCTCTTCCATCGTGGCATCCTCATCAAGGACCGGGAACAGCGACGCTATCGCCGTAAGGGCGCTCGCTCCCTGTTCCTGAACCGCCGTCGTCGGTCCGTAGCATCCGCGGCAGGGCTGCCCCGCCCTCGTGCATCTCGCGTTGCACCCTCCGACCGTGGCCGGACCGAGGCACAGTATGCCCTGGTCCACCAGACACAGTTCGGGGTCCACGTCTATCTCGTGCGGCTCCACGATCTTCGTTATTCTCCTGTACTCTTTGCGTCTCGGGCACTGTTCGCACAGCGTCCTCGTAACCACGCCGATCGTCGTTCCCTTGGGGGGCAGAGGGACACCGCCGTATGCGAAGTCGGCCACTGCTTTCAGCATGTAGGATATCGACTCCTGCAGAGGCGGGCATCCGGGAACGAAGTAATCGACATCTATGACCTGGTCAAGTGTCCTGACCGTGTCATAAAGCGTCGGAAGGACGAGTTCTCCCTCCGGTGCGGCGTACTTTGTCTGCGGGATCACGGGTGAGTTCTTGTGGTAATCGGCCTGGAAGTTCGCTGTGGAGGGTATCTTTTTGTACACGTAGTCCAAAATTTCGTTCTTCCCGCCCGGGACGAGGTTGGCAAGTGCCGGAGAACCTCCGAAACAGGCGCACGCCCCGTAGCACACGACGATCTTCGATTTCTTCCTGAGAAGTTTCACCATGTGCTCGTTCTCAGTGTTCCTTACAGCACCCGATATTATCGAGACGGTTATCTCCCCGTCCTCCATCGCGGCTATGTCATGCTCCTTTCCGTCCGAGGCGATAGGCCACATGACTATGTTCGCCATGTCGCCCACCGTGAGTATCCTCTCGTTTATGTCGAGAAGGGAGACATCGCATCCTCCGCATGCCGCCGCCCAGTATATGGCAAGGTTTATCTTGCCGTTCGGGGGCGCTCCCGGAAGGAGTTCTCCGAGGTCTGCGGCCGGAAGCTGTGCGGTGGATATGGACTCCGCCGTCTTGGTGTAGCACGATCCGCCGGATACCGCCGGTGCGGTCTTCGTCTTGGCATCTTTCTTTACGTCCTTTGCGACCTCTTTCTTGGCCGTTCCGGCATCGTTCTTTTTTCTGAATCTGTCAAAAAAGGACATTTTACTCTCCCTCCTGTTGCAACGGTGTGGGCCCGAGCTCTTTGATGGTGTTCACGAAGTCGGTGAGCGTCTTCTGGAATTTCTCCCCCTCGGACGCCGAAACCCACTCGAGTCTCAATCTCTTGGGGTCGAATCCGTACTGCTCGAGCACCAGCCTGATCAGTGCTATCCTTCTCCTTGCCCTGTAGTTCCCTCCGATGTAGTGGCAGTCTGCCGGGTGGCAGCCGAGTATTATGACTCCGTCCGCTCCCTTGGCCAGCGACCTGAGTATGAATTCGGGGTCGACCCTTGCCGAGCACATCGTCCTTATGATACGGAAGTTCGTGGGCATCTGCAGTCTTGCGACACCTGCTCCGTCCGCTCCGGCGTATGAGCACCAGTTGCAGCAAAACGCTACAATTTTCGGTTCAAATTCTGACATCTTAATCACGCTCCTGCCTTGTCGAACAATGCGTCGATCTCTGCGATTATCTGCTTGTTCCTGAATCCTCTCTGTTCCATGGCTCCTGCCGGACATGAGGCCACGCATGATCCGCATCCCTTGCAGAGACCGGGGTTCACGTTGCTCCTCAGTCTTCCGTCCTCTGCGGTCACGATCGTTATGGCGTTGTAATCGCAGCATCCCTCGCAGATGCCGCAACCGTCACACAGCTCCGGATTGGAGACGGCCACTATGCCCTCGGATATCAGTTTATCCTTGGATATGATGGTCAGCATCCTTGCCGCTGCACCTGAACCCTGGGCTATGCACTCGTCCATGAATTTGGGCCAGTGCGCGGCACCGGCTACATATACGCCCTCCGTGGCGAAATCCACCGGCCTGAGTTTCTGGTGAGCCTCGAAGAAGAACCCGTCCTTGCTTATCGGGACCTTCACCATCTTCGCGAGCTCTTCCTTCTCCTCGCGGAGCGGGGATATCCCTGCCGCGAGGACCAACGTGTCCACCGGTATGCCGACATCCCTTCCGAGTATGGTATCGTGGGCCTTGACGACATCGCCGGTGAAGTCCGGCATCGCGTCGTCGGCACAGTACCTGAGGAACTTAACACCGAGGCTCGATGCCTTGTTGTAGAGCTCCTCGCGGAATCCGTACGTCCTTATGTCCTTGTGGATTATCGTCACATTGGCGGTCGGATCGTTCATCTTTATCTGTATCGCATTGCGCAACGATCCGGCACAGCAGACACGGGAACAGTATTTCACGCTGCTGTTCCTCGAACCCACGCACTGGACGAAGGCTATGTTCTTCCCGTTGAACTTGCCTTTCGCGAGGGCCTCCTCCAGCTGCACGGTGGTCATGACTTTCTTGTCCTTACCGAAGTTGTATTCGGATGGGTTGTACTGCGCCGCCCCTGTCGCGAACAAAACCGCCCCGACTGGTATCTCCGCGCGTCCGTCCGCGATGACCCTGAAGTTCCCGACGAACCCGGGGATATCCCTGACGGTCACTCCCTTGTGAACGGTTATGTTCTTGTTGTTCTCGACTTTGGAGACGAGTTCTTTGACAAACCCGACGACGTCTTTGCCGTCTTCCTTGTGGTTGAAGTTCAGGGCAAATCCTCCGAGTTCATTGTTCCTCTCTATTATGTGAACAGGTATACCCTGGGCCGCGATGTCGAGCGCGGCGGTCATCCCGGTCACTCCTCCCCCGATCACGGCGGCCGACTTCGTGACGGATATCTCGGAACCGACCAGGGGTTCCAGGAGTGCCGCCTTTGCGATGGCCATCCTCAGGAGGTCCCTCGCCTTCTCGGTCGCCGCCTCGTGCGCGTGCATGTGAATCCACGAGCACTGGTCACGGATGTTGGCCATGTTGAACAGGTATTTGTTCAGACCTCCGTTCCTGCATGCCTCTCTGAAAAGGGGCTCATGCGTCCTGGGCGTACATGATGCGACAACGACCCTGTTCAGGTCCTCTTCGCGTATGGCCTTGGATATCTCTTCCAGACAGTCCTGTGCGCATGCATATTGGGACTGTCTCGACAGCACGACATGCGGGAGGGTCTTCGCATACTCGGTGACCTCCGGTACGTCGACCACGGACCCGATGTTTATACCGCAGTGGCACACCCATACTCCCACGCGGGGCTCTTTGCCCTCGACGTCCTTTTCCGGAGGGTATTCCTTCGGCGCGCATGGGACGAATTTGTCGTCTACGATGTACGCTCCGGCCTTCCCGGCGGATCCGCTTGCTTCGGCCACGGATGTGGGTATGTCCTTGGGTGCGGCGAAAGCACCGGTGACGAACACTCCCTCTCTCGTCGTGTTGAGAGGACTGAATACCTCGGTCTTGCAGAATCCCGAATCATTGAGCTCTATCCCGAGCGTCTCGGCGAATTCCTCTGCGCCGTCGGGCGGGTTGAGGCCTATCGAGAGAACGACTATGTCGTATTCCTCCGATGTACCGTCGCCGTCGGAGTTCGTGAAGTTGACCGTGAGCTTCTTCGTCACGGGGTCCTCTTCGATATTGGACACACGGGCGGACCTGTGCATCCGTATCCCGTATTCTTTCTGCCCCCTCTCTATGTACGCCTCGAACTCTTTACCGTAGGACCTTATGTCCATGAAGAATATGTCCTCCTGGACATCGAGGTGCTCTTTGGTTATCATTGCCTGTTTCGTAGCATACATGCAGCATACGGACGAGCAGTACTTCTTCCAGCCGGGTTTGTCAGATCTTGAACCGCAGCACTGGATGAACGCGATTTTCTTGGGTTCCTCATGCGAAGAGGGTACCGCTATGTGTCCTCTCTCCGGGCCGGACGCGCACATCATCCTTTCGAACTCGAGTGCGGTGACGACGTTCTTGAACCTGCCGTATCCGTATTCGGATGCGATCTCAGCATTCCAGACCTTGAATCCGGGTGCGGCTATTATCGAACCGACCTCTATTTTGAACTCCTCGTCTTTGTCATCATAATTGATGGCGGATTTACCGCAGACCTTAGCGCACACACCGCACTTGCCGCTCTGTATCATCCTGCAGTTCGCCGCGTCTATGATGGCGACCCTGGGCACCGCCTGTGCGTGCGGTATGTATATGGCCCTCCTCGTGGTCAGACCATACTCGAACTCGTCGGGTATACCTTTGGACGGACACTTTGAAAGGCAGTCCCCGCATGCAGTGCATGATTTCGGGTCGACATACCTTGCCTTCTTCTTGACCGTGACACTGAAGTCTCCTGCCTTGCCTTCCACCTTCAATACCTCGTGGAAAGTGAGGGTCGTTATGTTCGGGTGTCCGATACAGTCCGCCATCTTGGGTGAGAGAATACATGCTGAACAGTCATTTGTTGGGAATGTCTTGTCGAGACGACACATAGTACCGCCGATCGTCGGGAGCTTCTCCACCAGATAGACGTGTATGTCTCTGTCCGCAAGATCCAACGATGCCTGTATACCTGCGATGCCTCCGCCGATAACCAATGCTGATTTCGTCAAATCTTTGCCTCCGTTTCTTTACACCAATTTAATCATTGGAATAATTACGGGGATGATTCTCTGTTTTAAAGCCCTTACTACATAACGTTTAAAATAGTCAAATACGATTTATACACATAATTTTTTGAGACGTTAAAAATCCTTCGTACTCATTTAGAGTTAGCTCGTTTGAGCAAGACCCAGATACAATTTCATACTGAAAAAATAGATATTTCATAAAAAGGTAATTCAACTCAAAAAACAGTAATAAAAACGCATAAAAAAATAAAAATAGTATGTTATATAGGATATCCTCAAATTTTTCGTGGAGAAGTATTAAAAGGATAAGATTTATTAACTGTACCATGGACTTGGCAGATACCGTTTTTACTCTGGGTATGATAGTGTTGTTGGTCGTAGTAATAGCCATTGTTTTTGTTATCCAAGGTTACCTGGATGCCAAATACGATCTCCGAGGTAAGATGATGGGAAAATCCTCAAGGAAATCTACAACTTTTTTGGATGACGGGGAAAGCGAGAAAATATGTGATATATGCTACGGCAAGATCGACGAGGACCCGATAGCGAAATGTACATGCGGTAAGATATTCCATGATGCATGCGCGAAACCGACGGGTTCATGCCCCTACTGCGGTGCCGGCCACGGCACGATGGAGGTCAGGGAGCCGGAAAGGTCGCGGTGTCCCGTGTGCGGAAGGTTCCTGAAAGGGAGCATATGCCCGTGCGGCGCGGTGATACCCAAGAGCGACGATACGTTCCTGTGCAAATGCGGTAACACCGTCGATTCGAACAAGCCCGTCTGCAGGAAATGCGGAGCGGTTTACGAAGTCACGGTCATGAAGGTGTACAGAGAACAAAAATGAGGGACGGAGCTGTTCGAAATGGTTGTCAAGAGCAAGAGGGGCAGGCGCAGATACATCGTGTTCTCCGTCTCGGAAAATATCACAAGGGGAGCGCTCATAAGAGAGTTCAGCCACATGGGAACCGACGCCCCCTACATAGTCCAGTGCATCCCGGGAATGGCTGTGCTCAGGTGCTCACCGGAACGCAGGGAAGAGACGGTGTCCCTCATGTCATCCGCCGATCCGCCGTCGTCCCCGCTGAGGACATCCGGGACGCTAAGGACGCTCAGGGACGAGTTCCCCGATCTGAAAGCCGCGCATAAAGCCCAGCCGAAAGCTCGCATGCCCTTGTAAAGAAATATATAATGCGGCGCGGTTCTGGTCTTTGATAAAGGAGAGAAATGATGCAGCCGGGACAAATGGCATATGACAGGGGGATCACCGTGTTTTCCCCCGACGGAAGATTGTTTCAGGTGGAATACGCCCGAGAGGCGGTAAAGAAGGGTACGACCACGATCGGACTGAAGTTCAAGAACGGGGTCATACTCATGGTGGACAAGAGATTGTCCAGCAAACTTGTGGAGCCGGGCTCCATCGAGAAGATCTACGATGTTGACGATTACATCGGATGCGCGACATCCGGTCTTGTGGCTGATGCCAGGGTCCTCATCGACGAGGCCCGCAAAAGTGCACAGAGGCACAAGATCACCTATGGCGAGAACATAGCCGTCGAGCTTCTGGTCAAAAACGTGTGCGACTACAAGCAGAACTACACCCAATACGGCGGCGGACGCCCGTTCGGGGTCGCCCTGCTGGTCGCCGGCGTTGATGACCTCGGGACGCATCTGTTCGAAACCGACCCTTCGGGGGCGCTTGTGGCGTACAGGGCGACGAGCATAGGTTCAGGCAGACCGATAGTGATGGACACGTTCGAGAAAGAGTTCACCGACGGCATGTCCTTCGAGGCCGCTTCCAAACTTGGATTGAGGGCCTTGAGCGCGGCCATAGAGGACGAGCTGTCGGCGGCATCCGTTGAGATCGGAGTGGTTGAGAAAGGAAAGAAGTTCAGAAGGCTCAGCGAATCCGAGATCACTAAGCTGATCGGCAAGATTTGAGCAGCTGGTCGATATGGTTAACCTCGACGATGCCATAACCGCAAGGCTTGAGAGCCACGGCGAGACCTTCGAGATACTCCTTGATCCCGCTGTAATGAACTTCCTTAAGCAAGGCAAGGAGGTTGATCTTGCCGACTACCTCGCGGTGGAGGAGGTTTTCAAGAATGCGGGCAAAGGCACCAGGCCCGCCGAAGGAAAAATAAAAGAGGTCTTCGGCACATACGACATATCGGAGATCGCCAGGAAAATCATCGAGAAAGGAGAAGTTCAGATTACCACCGAGCAACGAAAGGAGATGCTCGAGGCAAAGAGGCATCGGGTTGTGACCTATATCGCCGCCAATGCGATCAACCCCCAGACAAAACTTCCTCATCCTTATGTCAGGATAGAACTCGCTCTGGAAGAAGCAAAGTTCCACGTGGACCCTTTCAAACCCCTTGATAAGGAGATCGAGGAGGCCATGAGACTCCTGCGCCCCCTGATCCCCATCCGTTTCGAAAAGAGCAGGGTGGCCATAAAGCTCAGAGGCGACGATTATGGAAAGTGCTTCGACGACATGGTGCACTACGGGGTCATAGAAAGGGAAGAGTGGACGGCGGACGGTTCGTGGATAGGAATCATGGAACTGCCCGCGGGCATGGTGCCCGAGATGACGGAAAAACTCAAGCACAAAACGAAAGGGGCCGCATCGGTAAAACTGATTTAAATTTAGATTCAAGAAGAAGTGATAAAGATGGAAAAAAGAAACACCAGGCCCGCACGGGAGGTTGTAGTTCCGGGAGACCTGCTGGATGACAGCGGGATGGATGCGGGGAGCAACACATACGTGCTTGACGGCAAGATATACGCCGGAGTATTGGGCATCAAGAACACATACCACGACGCTGTTAGCGTGATTCCTCTGGGAGGACGTTACATGCCGAGCACCGGCGACACGGTGATCGGGATCATCGAGGACATAGGTCCGTCGAATTGGCTTGTAAACATAAACGCACCCTATCCGGCACCGCTGCATGTCAACGAGGTCCCATGGAAAGTGGAGTTCGGAGACACTTCGAAATACCTCAACATAGGGAACGTGGTCTTGCTTAAGATCCTCATGGTGGATGAGAGCAAGAAGATACAGGTGACCATGAAGGACTCCGGCCTCAGAAGAGTGGAGGGCGGGCAGCTCGTCGAGGTGCCCTATTCGAAGGTCTCGAGGGTCATAGGCAAGAGCGGTTCGATGATACAGATGATCAAGAACCTGACTGACTGTCGCATATTCGTCGGACAGAACGGAAGGATTTGGATCGACGGGGAAAGTGAGAATGCGGATGTTGCTGTGGAGGCGATAAAATTGATAGAGAAAGAGGCTCAGAGCAGCAACCTTACGGAAAGAATTGAAACATTTATAAAGAGCAAACTCCCGGAAATGGAAGACGATGAAGGGGAGGAAGATCAATGAGCGGACACACCGATATGGTATTAGTTGACAAGAAAGGCGTGAGGATCGACGGAAGGAAAGCCGACGAACACAGGCCGGTTCATATTGAAGCGGGGGTCCTCGGCAACGCTGACGGATCCGCTTATCTGGAGATAGGGAAGAACAAGGTGCTCGCGGCGGTCTACGGACCGAGAGAGTGCCATCCGAGACACCTTCAGGATCCTACGAAGGCGATAATACAGTGCAAATACAACATGCAGGCGTTCTCTGTCAGCGACAGGAAGAGGCCCGGCCCGGACAGAAGGTCCATCGAGATTTCGAAGATCATCGCCGAAGCCCTTGAGAAGGTCGTCCTGACAGAGCTCTACCCGCGTGCTTCGATAGATGTTTACATAGAGATACTCCAGGCGAATGCCGGGACGAGGTGCGCCGGTCTGACCGCCGCCTCGGTCGCCCTTGCAGATGCCGGGATACCGATGCGCGATATCGTGCCCGCCATAGCCGCCGGAAAAGCAGACGGCCATGTCCTTCTCGATCTGAACAAAGAGGAGGATAACTACGGGGAGGCCGATGTGCCGTTGGCCATTGTTCCGTCAACGGATGAGATCGTCCTGCTCCAGATGGACGGGAACATGACAAGGAAAGAATTCGATAAAGCTCTGGACATGGCTTTCGGCGCATGTCATGAGCTATACGATGTCCAGAAGGCCGCTCTGAAGAAACGCTACGCCGTATCGAAAGAAGGTGATGAAGATGAGTGAATACGTCATATCCGAGATTAAAAGGGACCACATCATGAACCTTCTGAAAGAAGGCAGGAGAGAGGACGGCAGAAGCGTGGATGACATCAGGGACATCCAAATCATGACGGGCTGCGTGGAGAGTGCGGACGGTTCCGCAAGGGTGAAACTGGGAAACACGGAGGTCATAGCCGGAGTGAAGATAATACCCGGCACACCTTTCGGGGACACGCCCGACAGCGGGGTGCTCACAATGGGTGCGGAACTCATACCCATGGCACACCCCTCATTCGAATCGGGTCCCCCGGGAGAGAATGCCATCGAGTTGGCGCGCGTCGTGGACCGCGGAATACGTGAGTCCGGAATGGTGGATGTCAAACAGCTTTGCATCACGGCCGGAGAAGAAGTCTGGATGTGTTTCGTTGACATGTATGCGCTCAATTATGACGGGAATCTGTTCGACGCCTCGAATCTCGCGGCGGTGTGCGCCCTCAGAACAGCCGTGATACCGGGAGAGCAATACGGCAAGGGACAGAACAGGCCTTTGCCCGTGACATGCACACCCGTGTCGGTGACATCCGTGAAAATAGGAAATGATTTAATACTTGACCCAAATTTCGACGAAGAGATGATCTCATCTGCCCGCCTGACCGTCACCACCGACGACAAAGGCAACTTCAGGGCTATGCAGAAAGGAGGGAACGGTTCCATAACCAGAGACGAACTGAACCTCTGTCTGGATAGGGCCGTCGAGAAAGGCAAGGCCGTCAGGAAGATCATTGGGTGATAAAATGGCAAAAAGAACAAAGAAAGCAGGTACGTCGGGAAGGTTCGGTGCCAGGTACGGTGTCGTCGTCCGCAACAGGGTGAAGAACATCGAGGCACACCAGAAGGCAAAGCACGAGTGCCCTGTCTGCCACCACATGTCAGTGAAGAGGATAAGCTCGGGAATATGGGAGTGCAGACACTGCGACACGAAGTTCGCGGCCGAAGCATACAGTCCCAAGACAAAAAAAGACCTGTCGCAGGTATCCGAACAGTAAGGGATACAGATGTACAGATGCGCTAAGTGCAACGAGCCCATCAGGAACGTGAATGCCCTGGGCCTCCAATGCGAGAAATGCGGATCGAAGATCTTCTTCAAAGACAGACCGAACGTGAAGAAAGTATTGAAATCCGACTGATATGTTCACCGCCGAGATAAGTATATCTTCCGATGATGCATCGGACATAATATCCGCACTGGGCCCGGAAGTCGGAAGGGAACTCCCCCGCACGAAGGCCGGTGTCATGTATGCGGAGGGAATCGGCACGATAAAGCTTGCCGCGACTGACTCTTCGGCCATGAGGGCGGCACTCAACTCATATCTGGAATGCATAAGGATAACCGAAGAGATAAGCAGAATAACGAGGTGAAAGCATGAATAACATCAGCCCGCAGTTACAGAACCAGATAGCACAGTTCCAGCAGACGCAGCAGCAGCTTCAGGCGGTATCGACCCAGAAAGTGCAGATGGAAGCCCAGAAGAGGGAAATGGAGAGGACATCCGAAGAGCTTGAGAAGGCCACGGGGGATGTGTACAAGAGTTCCGGCTCGCTTCTGATAAAGGTCGGCGACAGGGACAAGCTGAAAGCGGACCTTGACGAATCCATCGAAAACATGGACATACGGGTCAAAGGTCTCGAACGCCAGGAGAAGACACTCAGAGAGAAGTACGAATCCCTGCAGGAGACCATAAACAAGGCAATGGGACAATCATAAACCATTTAACAAACGACAATTTTTTACATATGTTCTTAAAGTGAGTTTTAATATAGGGATGCCGTGGATTCTCCAGCGATTGCAACGCGGTGTCGATGCGATCGCCGATGAAAAGTCGTCAAACAACGGGAATGGATACATATGGAAACACTGGTCGCGAAAGATGTACGCAAGATATACGGCGAGATCGAGGCCGTGAAGGGTGTCAGTTTCTCCGTGGATAAGGGAGAGATATTCGGTCTCATAGGCCCCAACGGTGCGGGTAAGACCACCACGCTCCGTATGATCTGCACGCTCCTTAAGCTGACGTCGGGGAGCATAACGGTATGCGGCCATGATGTTCTGAAAGAGTCGGACGAGGTCAGGAAGATCATAAGCTATCTTCCTGAAGATGCGGGTGCATACAAGGGCCTTACCGGAAGAAGCTATCTGAGATTCATGGCTGGCTTCTTTGCAGAAGGTGATGATCTGGATGAGATGGTCCGGAAAGGGATAGAGATTGCGGACCTCGGACCGAGGATAGACTCCAAAATAGACACATACAGCAAAGGTATGATGAGGAGGCTGCTTATCGCCAGGGCGATCATGCCTTCTCCGAAGATCGCGATCATGGATGAGGTCACATCCGGCCTGGATGTCATCAATGCATTCGAGATCAGAGAGATCATAAGAAAAATAGCAAAACAGGGCGTGACTGTTCTGATATCCTCCCATAACATGTTCGAGGTGGATATCCTCTGCGACAGAATAGCCATGATAAACGACGGCCGCGTCGTCCTGAGCGGGACCCCCGCCGAACTTAAAGAAAGATACAATGCGTCCGATCTTGAGGAAGTCTTCGTAAAGGCGGTGAAAGGATGAATCATCTTCTCAACATAACGAAAAAGGAGATCAAAGAACTCCTGACACCCGGATCGATAATCTCCGTGATAGTCATGGTGGGGATCTTCATGATGCTCGGGACGGTCCTCGGCGGCGAAATGGACGGTGTGACCTCGCCCTCCAGGATAGGTCTTGCGAACGGCGATGACGGAGGGTGGTCGGACTTTGCCGTAGACTCGGTGTACGATTTCTATGAGTCCACATACGGACTCGACCGCGATGCTGCGTCCGAGTATCTCATAATGCTCAACGGTCCGCATGAGGATGGCGATTGGATTGTCGATGCCATGCTTGAGAACGGACTTGATACCGCTTTCCGGATAATGCCCGGTTTTTCCCAGAACATCGATAACGGGGTGCAGAGTTCGATTGGGGGATATTATGTGTTCCGCAACGGCGGGATCCTCGGGTCCACCTCATCCGCCGTGTCTTCGACCATAGTCTCGTGGATATCGAACAGCATATCCCATGAACTCGTGTCGGATATCATCAGCCCGGATACTGCCGATTTCCTGCTGACCCCGGTGAAGACCTCCGCGCCTCAGACATACATCAACGGAGAGGTCTATGAAGGGATCACGCCCCTCGAGATATCCACATCGGTGATGAGTCAGACGCTTATGGTCCCGGTGGTTATCATGATCGTGATAGTCATGATAGGGAGCATAGTCATATCCTCCATGGGCAGCGAGAAAGAGAACAAGACCCTCGAGACCCTGCTCACGATGCCCGTTAAACGCACGACGATAGTCAGCGGGAAACTCATTGCATCGGCCGTGATGGGCCTGGTATTCGGCTTGGCATACATGATCGGGATGACATTCTACATGGGTGCGTTCACAAAATCCGCCGGAGGCATCAACCTGCAGGACTACGGTCTCGGTCTGGGAGCCGTCGATTGGGCGATAATGGGGGCCATGATATTCCTGGCCATATTCTGCGCCCTTGGCATATGCATGATACTGGGTGCATTTACCAAGAACTACAAAGCGGCACAGACCATGACCCTGCCCATCAGCGTCCTGGCGATGGTACCTATGTTCCTGTCCATGTTCTCAAGCTTTGACAGCCTCCCGGGAGTGCTGCAGGCCGTTCTGTTCGCCATACCGTTCACGCATCCGATGACTGTCATGAACAATCTGATGTTCGGCAATACGGATCTCGTTCTGGCGGGTCTCGCGTATCTTCTGATATTCACCGTGATAACAATCATGGTCACAGTCAGGATATACAAATCCGACATCCTGCTGACGGGGATAGGACAGACTAAGATGTGGAGATCCTCTCGCGCAAGAGGCAAGACATGATCAAAGAGACCGCACGGATGCTCGGAGCAAAAAACAAAGTTATCCTAGTGCACGGGAATGCGGATATGGATGCCATCGGTTCGGCATTCGCCATATCCGCATGCTTCCCCCGCGGAGATATATTCGCACCGGGCGGCATTGACCGGGTGGCCGGACTTGTGACTGAGAAACTGGGCATCAGCATCCTCACCGAATGTGACATCGACGGATACGATCTCGTTGTCGTTGTGGACACCTCCTCGCCCGAACAACTCGGACCGATGGCCTCCCGCATCCCGGCGGACAGCGTGGTGATAGACCATCACCGCCCGACCGGCAAATGGGACGGGGTGCATTTTGTCTGCGATCATACAAAGGTATCCTGTTGCGAGATCGTGAAAGGAATCATCGATGCCGCCAAAATAAGCATACCGAAGGATGCGGCGATGGCCCTTCTCAGCGGGATGCTCACCGACAGCGGGCATTTCCAGTTCGCGGATCCGGCGTTCATGAGATCGTTCGCGGAACTGCTCGATAACAACGACATACACACAGACGAGATATTCAATCTGACAAGATCGCAGATGACCATGTCGGAAAGGATCGCGGTCATCAAGGCGGTAAGCAGAGTGAAGTTCGATCACGTGGGAGATATGATGGTGGCCACAGCGTACGGAGGAAGTTTTGAGGCTTCGTCCTGCAGGGCACTGATGACGGCGGGTGCGGACGTTGCCTTCGTCGGATCCCAGAGAGATGATGAATTCAGGGTCAGTGCGAGAGCCAATCAGGAGATTGTCAGGAAAGGGATACATCTGGGCATGATCATGGGCAGCATAAGCGAAGAGACCAAAACGGACGGGGGAGGCCACGGCGGAGCTGCCGGTATGTCCGGAACGGGGGACATCGAAGCCATGCTGCACAT
>JAITTK010000044.1 GCA_031287135.1 Candidatus Methanoplasma reticulitermitis | reverse complement strand
TTGTTTGAACTCTTTCTCGGTGAACAGCTGTTTGCATTTCAGAACATTGTCCAAAAGCACGTTCTGATATCTGGTGGCCACCGGTATGATGTGGTTGTATGCCAGGTCGCTGAGCACTCTGGACTCTATCTCGACTTTCTTCGAGTAGTGCTCCCACGACACCTCGTTCCTCGCCCTGAGTTCAACCTCGGTGAGGACGCCCGTATCCTTGTAGATCCTTATCGTCTTGGCCGTCGTGAACTGGTCGAATATCACGGGCACGGACGTTTCCGTATCGAGGCCGCGGCGTTTCGCCTCGGCCTTCCACTCGTCCGAGTATCCGTTGCCGTCGAAACATATGTCCTTGCAGGTCCTGTATGTCTCGCGGGTCTCGTCGAGCACTGCCTTCATTACGGGGTCGCCTGCGGCTATCCTTTTGTCGACCGCCTTCTTGAACTGTTTGAGCTGGTATGCGACCACGGTGTTGAGCACTGTCATCGGCGATGCGCAGTTGGCCGATGCGCCGACGGCCCTGAACTCGAACCTGTTTCCGGTGAATGCGAACGGCGATGTCCTGTTCCTGTCGGTGTTGTCGACCAGCAGTTCCGGGATCTGAGGTATGCCCACGTTGTATCCCGTCTTGTTCTTCATCTTGACCATGTCCTTCGTGTTGAGGAGTTCTTCGAACGCCGCAGTGACCTGTACTCCCAGGAACGATGATATTATCGCGGGCGGTGCTTCGTTCGCTCCGAGTCTGTGGGCATTAGATGCCGAGGCTATGGACGCCTTAAGCAATCCGTTGTTGTCGTAGACCGCCTTGAGCACATTTGCCATGAATGCAAAGAACCTGAGGTTCTCTTCGTCGGTTTTCCCCGGGGACAGAAGCCCCGTGCCGTCGGTTGTACCCAATGACCAGTTGCAGTGCTTGCCGGACCCGTTGATCCCCTTGAACGGCTTTTCGTGGAAAAGGACCTTGAATCTGTGGCGGTCGGCGACACTCCTCATGATCGACATCAGCAGGAGGTTGTGGTCCACCGCGAGGTTCATATCCTCGAACACCGGAGCTATCTCGAACTGGTTCGGGGCGACCTCGTTATGTCTTGTCTTGAGAGGTATCCCTAGTTTGTACCCTTCGAATTCCAGATCTTTCATGAATTCCATGACTCTGGGAGGTATCGACCCGAAGTAGTGGTCCTCGAGCTGCTGATTCCTCGCGCTGTCATGTCCCAGCAACGTTCTGTCCGACAGTATCAGATCCGGCCGTTGTGCATACAGGGCACTGTCCACAAGGAAGTACTCCTGTTCCCATCCCAGGTATGAACAGACCTCCGCATCTCCCATGCCGAAGTACTTCAGAACATCCGAGGCCGCCTTCTTTGCGGCGGATACGGACCTCATGAGAGGGGTCTTGTAATCAAGGGCTTCACCGGTGTACGATATGAACACGGTAGGTATGCAGAGGCAGTCGCCGAGTATGAACGCGGGAGACGAAGGGTCCCACGCGGTGTAGCCCCGGGCCTCGAAGGTGTTCCTGAGACCTCCGCTGGGGAAAGACGAGGCATCCGGTTCCTGCTGACAGAGCTTGCTGCCGCTGAACTCCTCAAGCGACGTCCCGTGCTCATGAGGTTCCGCGAAAGAATCGTGTTTTTCGGCGGTTCCTCCGGTAAGGGGCTGGAACCAGTGGGTGTAATGTGTGGCACCCATGTCCATCGCCCATCGTTTGATGCCGGCCGCAACGTGCTCCGCCACGGATTTGTCCAGGGTCGCACCTTTCTCGATGGACTCGTAGACCACCCTCCTCGTCTCCGATGATAGGTATTTCCTCATGGTCTCTCTGTTGAACACTTTGCATCCGTAATATGATGAGGTTTCCCTTGCCGGGGGCACCGCCATAACCGGCTCTCTCTGAAAGGCCTCCTCTACCGCATTGAACCTGCCGTTTACCATGTACGGTGAGTATTGTTACACATTAATAAACCTTTCTAAATGATTAGAAAAACCATACATGATTAGATGAATGTCTAATGGCATTCAGAGTCATATCGTTTAAGTCAGAAGATCACGCTGGTTGAAGGAAAAACCGTACAAAGCGGGCAGAATCAGGAGACAATTAATTCCAGGATTCAGCTGTTATTGCGACGCAAAGCACATTCCGCCTTAAGCAATCTTTATCTTTATGACAGCAATACATCTACAAAGGGGGGCGTAGAGATGGTACTCAGCGTTTTCAAATCCGGCGATGCACTGTTCGATCAAGGCACCGATCTCGTCAAAAGGAAAGAATATGCCAAAGCCAGGAAGAACTTCGAAAAGACCATTGAGAAGGGCGGCAGGGAGGCAGTGCTCGCGGGTATATACATCGACATAATAGACGCATGTCTTAACAATAATAGCCCGGAGAGGTACGCCAGGTTGGCATCGAGCCTCGAGAAGATCAACGAGGGATTCGAATTCGGTCTGACCGAGATAGATCCTTCAAGGCTCGGGACGGAATGCAGGCTCCTCGCCGAACGCATGAGCATCGGCAGGATGCCGGGCAACAATCCGGCGGCACTCGAGGAGAAGGGAAACCGATTCCTCGATCTGGCAAGGAAGTACCAGTCCCAGATAGGCAACGACACGATAATGATCAGCGAGATTGTCGGCATACAGGTCAATACGGGTATCAAAGAAGCCCTCTACATACAAGCCTGGGGATACGAGAGCCTGGCCGCGGGAGCGGTCATGGCGGATCCGAAAAAGGCCGCCGAACTGCTCCAGAACGCATACACTTGCCGCAAGCAGCTCGGAGAGGACGGTCAGAATGACATGAACCTCATAAAGGCATACTCGAAATCCGTGAAATGCTGGATCTGCGGAAGGCCTTCCACGGGAGAAGGCGTGCATTTCCTGGCCATGTCCAGCGACATAAGCCCGTTCATGAGGAACTCCGACGACGATATTCTGAAATCCGCCCCGAACGACTACAATTCGGTCTACGTGTGCAGGCCGTGCTACACATCGATCTCCAGAAGATCGGATGAGATCGCAAGGGACTATCATGAGAGGGCCATGCAGGAAATGAGGGCGATGGAGGCAAGACTGCGTGCCGAGATAAGCAGCGTTGCCGCCTATTCCGCGATAAGACGGTGAAGAAATTGGATGAGATGGTGATGCTCAGGTGCAAGTACTGCGGCGCCCCGTTGGACAGTAAGGCGCTGGAGTCGGATTCCCCGTATATAACCTGCTCAAGCTGCGGCACATCACAACAGAGAATGGATGCCAAAGCATATCTGGATCAGATGATGGGTCAGATTCAGTCATGGATCAGCAAGACCATACCGGGCGGTTTCTCCCTGGCTCAGACCGAAAATGTGGACTCGGTCGCAAGGTTCAGCATATTCAACAACAGCATCAAACCCAGGATCGACATCGAATATTCTGAATACAGGTTCGCCACCAATTCTCTGCTGTCGAACCCCCTGATGGTGCTCCCATTCACAACCGACAGCAGCGCAGCGCCCGCCCACTCTTCCACCGACGCATTCGGATTCAATGCGAGGGTCAAGAGCATTGAGGCACTGGCGGTCGACGAGAACTCAAAGGGGATGGTCACGTCCGCAGAGGAAATGGCACTTGGATATGCCATGCTGATAAACAACACGAAACTCCTCCACGAAGACAAACCCGGAAGGTATGCACTCATGGCCAATAACTTCACGGAAGCATCCGCTGCCTTCGGGAAGATCAGGGGATACGGGCCCGCGGCGGACCGTTTCCTGGCGCTTGCCGGGATCTGCACGGGATGCGAGATGCTCCTGAACGGAAACAGCATGGGAAGCCTGCCATACTTCGAGAACGGGCACGCACAGCTCGTCAAAGTCAAAGCCGCCGTAAGCACGGACCTGACGCTCGGGATAATGTACCAGGCGGTGGAGATGGAGATCACTCAGGCCAAGATACTCTCCGATCTCGCGGGGTTCATGACCAAAGGTATCGCGGCAGACCCGCTGGAGATACTCAATACCGTGAAGAAGATAATGGGGTTCGACTACCCTAAGACAGGTAAATGGGGGTTCCTGCTCGGTAACAAAGACAGGTTCGACGAGGTGTTCTCAAACCTGTCCGAGGTGTTGAGCGCGAAAGCGGGAGGGACACTGCCGATAACATCCGGATCCGGGAATCTGCTGGTACCTTTCTGGGACATAGATCTAAGATACAGCTTCCAATCCGGTGCTATGTGGGCAAAGAAGAGCGTCGAGGTCACGGAGGACCTGCTGATACCGGCGGACTTCGTTATCGATCCCAAGTGTCTGAACGATCCCAGAAGCGGGCTTACGGACATATTCTCGATAAGGCCCGAGAAGAGCATACTCTCCGGGATAAAGGGAACCGAGAAGAGCATAAGCGGCGGGGAGGGAATAGGGGAACTGTCGGACACCGCGAGACAGAATCCCCCGGGGGCACGGAAGATCGCGGTCCCCCTGAGCACGGAAAAAGAAGCCAGGAAGCTGGTGAGCGAATATCTTGCGACCTGTACCGGACAGGATTCCAAACTCAGGCTCAGCAACCCGTACGTGAAATCCCTTATCTATATACCATGTGATATCCGGGGTGATCATGTCGAGGTCCCGCAGGGGTTCGGCAAACTCGTACCGGAACGCGTTAAGAGGATGAATCCCTCGCAGATGATAATAGTCTAAACAAAAAAGGAAGGGGAAACAAATGAAAAGCAGAACATTATCGGCAGTCACGCTGGGATTATTCATAATATCGCTGGCGGCCGGGTTGATAGTCTTTTCCGTGACGGATCACGGACCGATGATAATATTGTGGGTGACCATTCTGATATTCGGCACAGCGCTGTTTGTCATGTCATTCATGTATTCGGGCGAGATCGGGAAATTCGGCCCTTCCGATTCCATATACATGATGGTGCCGGCCATACTCCTTGCGGTGATCGGGCTCCTGGGCATATTGCACATGTTCACCGACCTGAGCATCTGGATACTGGTCGCCGTGTTCCTGATAGCGCTGGCACTGGTCGGCATATCGGTCGCGCTGGAGAATGGAAAGAAGGAGGAGCTGTAAATGTCACTGAACGATACGGTAGAGAGTCAAATCAAGAAGAATCAGTCCCTTGTAGAGAGGATAGGGTTATACATACCGATATACAAGGGATACAGGGAGAAGAACCTCCGCAGGGACGAGGACAGGGCGGTCAGGACAGAGGTGGCCAGGATCCTCGACAGAGCAAAGCTGGACCTCTCCACGGTGCAGAGGGTCACGCTGAACGACCTCAGCCTGATGAGGGATGCCGAAAGGATCAGGAGCAAAGCAGACCGCTACTGCACCGATGTCAAGAAAGCGGTCAACGGATACAGCGCATTCCATTCGTCCGTCAAGATCCTCGAAACGGAGCTCGACGCACTGATCGAATGGGACGCGAAACTGATGGACGACGCGAATTCTCTGAAAGAGCAGACGTCGGAACTCGTCAGCAGGATAGATGCGGGGGAGACGAACATAAAAATCCCCCTGAGGGAGCTGGAGATGACGATCGACAGGCTCATAGAGGACTACAACGGAAGAGAGACCGTCATGAAGGGATTCAAGGAATAAGGTGACTGAGATGGCAGAGAAAAAGACAAATGTGGTATTCTGGGCCGACCAAGGGCCGGACGACATAATATACAGGTCGGAGAACGAAGACCTCAGGACGATAACATCGGTCACCGTGCCCGAACACGCCGTTGCTCTTTTCATAAGGGACGGGCAGCTGACGGGGATGCTGGAACCCGGGAGACATGTAGTGACCTCGGCCAACATACCGTGGCTCACTAAACTGTATAACATGGCGCTCGGTTACAAAGAGACGCCGTTCAAGGTCTGGATAGTGTTCATCTCTCTGAAGATGTTCAACGGGAAGTGGGGCATCAGGAGCATGATCAGGGCGGCCGAGGAATACGAGGTTCCGATAGTCCTAATGGCGAACGGGGATTTCCAGTTCAGAATAAACGACGTATCCGCGTTCTACACCCAGGTCCTGGGAGGGCTTAACACATACTCCACCGGCGATGTGAACTCGTTCATGAAGAGTTTCATCAACGAACAGATAATCCAGCAGATGAACACCCAGTACTACATGGATATCATGGAGAATCTGGAGAAGGCATCCACGAACACGAAGATCCTCATCGAGCACTATTTTGCGCAGAGGGGGATAGAACTCCTTTCGCTGAAGATCAACGAGGTGCTCACGACGGACGAGGACCGTCAGAAGGTCTTCAACTATCTTCAGTTCAGCAGCAAGAACGGAGAGGCCTTCAAGAGGTACGAGGTCATGGAGAGGATGGCGGATGCTATCGGGGATTCGACCGGAGGCGCCGCGATGGGTGCCGGCATGCTACTGTTCCCTCAGATGTACCAGCAGCTTCAGCAGCAGCCGGTGCAGGGTGTCCAGCAGCAACAGCAGCAGACAAAGGTCATGTGCCCCACATGCGGCGGTCTGAACGATTATCCGTACAAGTACTGCAGTTCCTGCGGCCAACCGTCCCCGATGGCGGCCCAGGGCCAGCCGGCGCAGAAGGCCGCGGTCGACGGGGGCACGGCGGGGAACGGAAAGAAATTCAGGAACTGTCCGTATTGCGGGGAGGACCTGAGCGGTCTTCCGAAGACACCGAAATACTGCCCCTACTGCTCTGAACAGTTAAACTGATCCGGCCTCACGGCCGGTTTTTTTTAGGTTCTATAAGGAGTTTGTAATATGCCGATGTACGGCAATCGCCTTAGGGATCGACCATACACAACGGCAATCTGAATTCTCCGCAGAGCTCATCCACGGTCACTCCGATAGCATCGATCTTGTCCATGCCGCGCCGGCGAAGATTGAATACGTCCTCGTTCGATATGCCGAATTCCGCGGCCAGGCCGAATATTGTCTCCCAATTGACGTACAAAACAGCCCTGGCCTCTTCATAACTGAGGCCGGCCTTCTCCTGAAGCAACGACATGCACATAGCGTGTTTGTAAGCACGGTTACTGTCCGAACGATCCATCATCTCTTTTAATGCCGCCTCACAGTCCATGTAATGTCACATGCATCTGTATATTTATCTCTTTAGTTTTCTGACGTACTCTGCGGCGGAAACTTTCGTGCCGTATATCTGGAGCTTGCCAATTTCGCTCTCTCCGAATTTGGATTCCACAGCATCTACGGCCGCCCTGCCTATCAGACCTTTGCTCCCCGGCCTGTTATCTCCGGCAAAGAACTCGCGGTCACTTAG
>JAITTK010000033.1 GCA_031287135.1 Candidatus Methanoplasma reticulitermitis | reverse complement strand
GTTGACGGAACCACCGGGACTGTGTATAAAGGGATTATAAAGAAAAAGGAGGACTCGGGCGGTCCGGTTGCCGGGTGTGCCCGCGGACTTCATCCCGATAACCGGGACCAAGGTCATGGTCAATATGAGTATGCCGACCAAGGCGGACAGTGTCGCCGAACTGCCGTGTGACGGAGTGGGGCTGATGAGGAGCGAGTTCCTCTTCACCAATTACATCGGAGAACACCCCTGCGCGGTCATCGATGACGGGAGGGCGGAGGAACTCATAGACAAACTCGCCGAGGGCATATCCAAGGTCGCAAGGGCGTTCTATCCGAGACCTGTTGTGCTCAGAACCTCCGATTTCAAGACCAACGAATACCGCGACATGAAAGGCGGCGTCGATTATGAGCCCAACGAAGAGAATCCGATGATCGGATGGAGAGGGTGCTCCAGATACGTCTCCGATAACTACAGGGAGGCATTCATGTGCGAACTCAGGGCCATAAAGAAGGTGCGCGACGAGCTCGGACTGAAGAATCTGCACGTGATGCTGCCGTTCGTCAGGACCATACCGGAGATCGAGGATATCATCGGCATGATGTCGGGGGTGGGTCTGAGAAGAGGACTCGACTTCAAGCTTTACTTCATGGCAGAGGTCCCGGTCAACATATTCATGGCAGAGGAGTTCTGCAAATACTGCGATGCATTCTCGATCGGATCCAACGATCTGACTCAGTTGACGATGGGATGCGATCGCGATTCCGATATCCTCGGACGCATGGGATACTTCGACGAGAGGAATCCCGGCGTTAAGGCGGCGATATCCCAGTTGATTAAAGTGGCGCACAAGAACGGCAAGACTGTGGGGATATGCGGACAGGGCCCCTCCGTTTACCCGGAATTCGCGGAGTTCCTGGTCGAGGAGGGGATAGACTCCATATCTCTGAACCCGGACACCTTCGCCAAGACCAAGAGGAACATAGCATCGGCCGAGCAGAGGATCCTGCTGAGGGGCTTAAGGGATCTCAGGGAGAGGGACTGATCAGGAGTTCGGATTCTGGGCTTTCGAGCTGTCGATGAGCCTCTCGTTCAGGCCGTTGGCCTGTTCCTTGGGCAGGAGCATCGTGGTCACTTCCATGAAGGGATGTTTCGCACCCTCGATTATCTTTACATCATTGAGGGTCTTGAGGCCCCACTTCTCCGCCGTCTTCTCCAGCCCCAGCCTGACATTCAGGTCATTCGGCTCGAGGACGATGGCGTTGAATGTGTTCAGCCCCAGCTTCTGGGCGGCCATTATCCTGTGATGGCCGTCGACTACCAGATATCCGTTTCTCCTCTTTATTACTATGAGCGGTTCGTTCAACCCCCTCTTTATCTCATACTGACGGCCGATGAGTTCATCCATGTACACTTCCTTCTGTGTGGGTATCAGGTCTTTGATGGGTATCTCCTGGTTGGATATCTTCAATCTTATCCCGTTCTGCTGCTCCAGCAGATTCTTGACGGACATTACCTTCCCCGGCCTGGATTTCTCTATCTGGGACCTGACGACATCTATGTTGGAGATTATCCCGACCAGCTTTTTCTCATCGTTAACGACCGGGAGGTTCCTCAATCCGTATCTGAAGAGAATCCTCGTCGCATCCTCGATGGACATCGAGGGTATCGCGCACAAAGTCCCGCGGCCCATGACCTCCCTCATCTTGGCATCCGGTCTGTCGATGAATTTGAGCAATTCCTTCGCCGAAACGTATCCGAGCAGATAATCGTTCTCCACAATCGGAAACCCGTGGAAACTTGAGTCGATCAGCTTTTCCCTTACCTGACTGACAGTCATGTCCGGTGTCACCGTCTGGACATTCCTTATCATGTAGTCTGCGACCGTCGGAGTTGCCATTTTATCAAATGCATTATCTCACAGGTGTATGAAAAACCCTTGCCAACAATTATTATATTTGCACACAATATTCGGTAACACAAAAAATTAATTTCGTATTAATAAATTGAGACGGAGACAGAGGATAATGAATAAACAAGTGGTAATCGCAGTGATGATCCTGTTCGTGACTACCGGGTTCGCCGGACTTCTGGCAGAATCATCTGACGGGGCCGGGGGTTTCGATGTGACGGACGGTACAGGACGGACTTTTCACTATGACCGGCCTTCTGACCATGTTATACTGGCCGGATTCGCCGTCACACTGACCGTGGTGGACCTTGGGCTCGCGTACAAGATCGTTGCGACGGACACATACGGGGGATATTCTTATTATAAGGACCCGAAACTCGAGATGATCAGGGATGTTCCGAGCATAGGTTCGATAGGATCCAGTGCCAACAACTCATTTCTGATCGCTCAGCTGGTCCAGTGGGTGGAAGAAGGGAGGATGTCGCTTGACGATACCGTCATCTTCACCACCTACGTAACCAACGGAACCGTGCTCCGCGATGCGCTTGAGAAGGAGGGTTTCACGCATATATTGATGTGGGGTTCCATCACCGAGTACGGCAAAATTGCCGATATGGTCGATTCCGTGTCCATGGCACTGACCGGGAAGATATCCACATTGGCCGAGGAGATGAGACTAGTCGAAAAAGAGGTCGCCGAGAAGACGGCAGGCCTGGAAAAGAGGAAAGCCATATTCGTGTGGTGGTCCGCCACGGCCGGTTTCAAGGTCGGGAAAACCGGGTCTTTGGCGGTATCCATGATAGAGGCCGCCGGAGGTGAAAGCCTCGGGAAGAGCAACGCCAGCGGAGGAACCTACGGGGATGCCAACACAATAATACAGTTGTTGGATAATGACCGTGATGCATTGATATTGCTCGACAGCAGTTATTGCAAGGAACACGGCATAGACAAGTTCCGCACGGATGTTCTCGCCGGGGATAAAGATATAAACATATTGGGGATGGAACAGACCTGGAACAACTATTGTCCCGAGTCGATGGATGGTCTTTGGGCCATAGCCGGGGAGCTGTATCCTGAGCTGTTCGACGGTGTCGACCGTCCCAAAGTGTACGGAGACGGTCAGAATAACACCATGACCTATCTTGCGTTGGGGGCGGCGGCGGTCATTGCCATAATCGCGTTGGCCGTCTACTTTGCGAGAAAACTATAAACATGTTATAAGATGGGGTTCTTCCCCATCGTATATATTACGGGACGGTCGTGCATGGACAGGAAACTCAAGATAATGCTTATCGTGGCCTCATTGTCCGTTATGCTGTTGTTATCAGTACTGCTTGATCTCTCGTGGGCCCCTAGGCCGCTATCGCTGAAAGAGGTCTGGGATGCGCTTATCGGGAACGGTACATGGGCGAACAACATCATAGTGAACGGTCACAATGCGCCCAGGGTTTTCTTCGGGGCATTCGTGGGGGCCGCTCTCGGCGTGACGGGAGGGGTTGTCCAGGCCGTCTTCAGGAATCCTTTGGCCTCACCGTATCTTCTGGGACTGTCATCGGGCGCATCGTTCGGGGCGGCGGTTGCGATAATGATATCCATTCCGATGATACCCGTCGCATTCGCGCAGCCGTTCCTGGCATTCATATTCTGTCTGGGAACAATGGCCCTGGTGTACACGTTGTCCCGTACGGTCGGAGGCGTCAGGACGGAGACTCTGATACTCGCGGGTGTCGCAGTGTCCTCTCTGTTCTCGGCTTTCGTCTCGTTCATGACTTATATCGCCCCGAGCGAACAGATGCAGAATATTGTGTTCTGGTCCATGGGAAACCTCGGGATGGTCAAGTGGGAGAACATATCGTTCGCCGTGCCCGTGATAGTCGCAGGAGTCATACTCATGATAATGCATTCCAAGAGCCTCAATGCGATGATGCTCGGCGACGCACATGCGATGGACCTAGGAATAGATGTCAGGAAGGTCAGGCTTCTTCTGATCATAATCTCGTCTCTGGTCGTGGCATCGGCAGTTGCTTTCGTCGGATCGATAGGTTTCATCGGACTGATAATACCGCACATATTCAGATTGCTGCTGGGTCCCGACAACCGTCTGATACTTCCCCTGTCGGCATTCGGAGGTTCTGCCTTTATACTCATGTGCGACTACATAGCCCACATCGTCGCCCCGTCGTACGGTGTGCTTCCGATAGGGATCGTCACGGCGATGATAGGTGCGCCGTTCTTCATATACCTCCTTTCAAGGAAGAGAAGTGATGTCGGATGGTGAACGATGAGATTCTGGAGATCGATTCGCTCGTTTACATGTACGGGGACATGACTGTTCTGGATGCCATTTCCCTGAGTGTCAGGAGAGGAGAGATACTGGGCATACTCGGGCCGAACGGATGCGGTAAGACGACATTGCTGAAGAATCTGAACCGGAACCTCAGTCCGCACGGAGGATGTGTGATGATAGACGGTTCCGACATAGAAGGCATGTCCAAGAAAGAGATCGCGAAGAAAATGAGCGCGGTCCCGCAGACGAACGAGATAAAGTTCGCATTCACCGTGAGAGAGATCGTCGGAATGGGAAGAATGCCCTTCCAGGAATCACTCAGAGGGGCGTCATCGGAGGACCTCAGGATAATCGATAAAGCCATGGAACAAACGGGTATACTGTCGATGGCTGATCGGCACATAAACACAATGAGCGGCGGTGAACGTCAGAGAGCGATAATCGCGAGGGCCGTGGCACAGACTCCCGAGATCGTTCTGATGGACGAGCCCACCCTCCATCTGGACATAAACATGCAGTTCGAGGTGTTGGATCTAATGCGTAAACTTGCTAAAGAGAATGATCTGACGGTCGTGATTGTATCGCATGACCTCCCGATGGTGACGAGATACTGTGACCGCATTATGCTCATTCATAACCACAGGGTATTCGCCATGGGCCCCCCCGAGGACGTACTGACGGAAGAGAACATGAGACTGGTCTTCAATGTGGATGCCGAATTGGAAAAAGATGCCCGCACCGGGAAGAACACCGTGCGTCTTTTCGGGTCCTGCAAAGAACATGGATCCGGCATCTGACTCGTGCCAGAAAAGAACCATTAAATATTATCTCTTATTATCATGGCTTATTGCCCTGGTAGTGTAGTGGCCTATCATGAAGCCCTGTCGAGGCTTCGACACGGATTCGAATTCCGTCCAGGGCGCTCATCTTTTCTGATTCGGGTTTTACGCCGTTAATTGTCGTACCAAAAGTTCTTTTTATTCGGTTGAATACCCATATTCATGCGTTGGATGCTCAGAGGCAAGATCCACAGAGCGACGGTCACCGACACCCGGCTTGATTATGAGGGGAGCATTACGATAGACGAGGACCTTCTGGATAAAGCGGGGGTCTGGGTTGGGGAGAAGGTTTCCATCGCGAACGTCAACAACGGTGCGCGTTTCGATACATACGTTTTCAGAGGTGACAGGGGCACCGGCATAGTTGCACTGAACGGTGCGGCGGCCAGACTTTGCGCCAAAGGCGACAAGATAATCATAATGGGATACGAGCTGACATCGGAGCCTATACGTGCCAAGGTCGTTCTGGTCGACGACGATAACAAAGCCATAAAGGAATTCTTATACTGATGTACAGAATATTCTCTGACGGCGGATCCAGAGGGAATCCCGGCCCTTCCGCATATGCCGTTGTGATCACCGTGGACGGCAGGATCATATACGAGCATTCTGAATTCCTGGGTATCAACACCAACAATTATGCCGAGTACCGGGGCTTGATCGCCGGGCTGACGAAGGCTCTGGAACTGGGGGCGGAAAACGTCGAATTCATAATGGATTCCCAACTTGTCATAAAACAGATGAGAGGGGAGTACAAAGTAAAGAACGAGAATATAAGGAACCTCTATCTTGACGCAAAGGCTCTGGCATCGATGATACCTTGTGTGACGTTCAAAGATGTGCGTCGGCATGAAATGCTGATACCAAGAGCGGATGCCCTGCTGAACGCAGAGCTTGACCGGCATCAGTGACCGCGGATCTCCGCCGGCAGATCGGAGATCTTTATCAGCCTCTGCTCGCCGGATGACATGTCTCTGAGGGTCACAGCCCCCGTTCCGAGTTCCTCATTGCCTACTATCACCGCAAATACGGAGCCTACCGATGACGCGTGCTTCATCGCCTTCGCCATCTTCCTGTCCGACAGGTCGATATCGGCGGACAGGCCTTCCCTCCTCAGCATACCGGCGATCTCGAACGCCCTCAATTTAGTGTCACTTGATGCCGCGATCACGTATGCATCAATCCGCTTTACGGGGCTGACCGCCCCCTCTTTCTCAAGTGCCAGGAGTACTCTGTCGAAGCCTATTGCAAAACCTGTGGTGAAGACCTTCTCACCGCCGAACAACTCTGATAAGGTATAGGAACCGCCGCCGCATATCTGTTTCTCGGCACCGAGGACCGGGGCCTCTGCCTCGAACACCATGCCCGTGTAGTAATCAAGGCCTCTGACAACCCCGAGATCTATCTCCGGTTCGGTTATGCCCATGACCGACAGGTACGACAGCACCCGCGCCAGATAGGCTGTCTCCTCCCCTTCGACCTTGTCCAGTACTTCGATGCCCCCGACGGTGCCTGCGATATCGAAGACCTTTTCGGCATCTTCTCTGCCTACACCCGCGTCTTCCATCAGCGGCCATGCCTCATCATAAAGCTTTTTGTCGAGTTTCTGAAGGATCGGCGGCATATCCTCCGCCGTTATACCGACTTCCGCGAGCTTTCTCCTAAGTACCCCTATATGTCCTATACGGACTTTGTATTCCTTAAGGCCGAGCGACCTGATCATTCCAACGGCTGTCGCAATTACCTCTGCATCCGTCTCGGGCGTTGCCGCCCCTATGATCTCCGCGCCGAATTGGAAAAATTCCCTGTATCTCCCGCTCTGCGGCCTTTCGTATCTGAAACACTGTCCGAAATAGAATATCTTTATCGGCTTCGGATCGTTGCTCATACCGTTGACGAAAGCCCTTATGGCGGGTGCCGTCATCTCGGGTCTCAGAGCCAGGTCCCTGTCTCCTTTGTCTTTGAACGCATAAAGCTCATTGAGTATGTTGGGTCCCGATCTCAGGATGAAGAGTTCGGCTTCTTCGAAGATCGGTGTCTGTATCTCTCTGAATCCCGATCTTTGAGCTGTCTGTCTCAGGATGCTCTCATAGAATCTTCTCCGCTCCATATCGTCAGGCAGGAAATCCCTCGTGCCCCTGGGACTCTGTATCATATAATGAGCGATGGACTGAGGATATATTAAGCCTGTTGCCGTTCTGCAAAGAGTAATAACTGCGATCACGGATAGGGCAACGAAGGCCAGATTATGATCGACCGCTATCAATCGTTGAACCCCAAAAGCAAGACTGCGCTGTACATCGTATATGCTATGCTGTATATCGCGCTCTGCCTGATACTGATCCTGCCCATGATATTCCTCGAGGATGTGTTTGGGGACTGGTACGGCATATATGAAATCGTGACCCTGTCGATACTGGCGGTCACACTGGCCTATGTCATCGCGGCTCCGCAGATTTTCTACAGGCACTACAAATATGCCCTGACGGGAGACAGCATAGATGTCCTGAGGGGGATAATCATCATACGCCGCACCATGGTGCCGATCGAGAGGATACACCAGGTGGAGGTCACGAGAGGCCCCGTCAACAACATGCTAGGCCTGGCCGATGTCGATGTCACGACAGCGGGCGGAGTCGCCAGGATCCAGTTCCTTGATGTCCCGGTTGCAAATAACATCGCAGAAGAACTGAACAGATACATAAACAACATAGTCAGGGAAAGGAAGAACAATGACTGATATACGATACCGCAACCATCCGACCGTGATGGTTAAGAACATAGTTCTGGTCTCGGTGATTATATTCTTCATTTCAATCGGATCCTATGATTATCCGACCGTGATGATGGCATTTGTTGCTGCGGTCGCATTGATATCCGCTATTATGGTATTGTTCTGGGCAAGGACGACGATAACCTTCTGTCAGAACGAGATCATCGTGGAATCAAATATCCTGTACAAAAGGAAGAAAACCATTCCGCA
>JAITTK010000023.1 GCA_031287135.1 Candidatus Methanoplasma reticulitermitis | reverse complement strand
TGTCCTGAACCACCTGTTTGTCATATGCGATCTCGCGCTCAAGGCTTATGTTGGTCTGCTGATAGCGGTCCATCGAGTACATGTTCATGGCGGCCTGTTCATCCGAAGTAGGCGGTGCTGTCCATTTCTGGGCTTTGCGTACTGTTTCTATCGGTTCCGGTTTCCATACCTTCGGAGGGGCCTTGAGGATCGTATCGGGCGGATGATCCAATAATTCCTTCACCGCCCGGTTCTGGTCCATACCGCCCATCCTAACGAGCTTGGCTTTCTTCGGTTCTTTCATACCGGTGCCCGTCCGTACGGTCTCTTTCGCATCGATGTGGTGTCCGGGATAACGCCGAGACGGAACGTCGTCACGGCGTGGGGATACGCCGCCGTCCCTTCCGGCCTTCGCCGTGTTCTCTTCCACGGCATATTCCGATACGTTCCGTATCATGCGTGACGGTCGGATGTGCGAGGGCCGATCCCGCGGCCGGAAGATCTCTATGGATGGGAAATCGATCGCAATGCGCGATCGCCGTTGCTGTTCCGGCCGCCCCCGATGTATCCTGATGAACACCGTGAATTCTGTTCAAAGGTACATCGACAGCTGTTTCAGCCACTCCCCCGCTTCGTCTCTGCGGGGATATTTCGCTTCCAATTCCGAGAATTCCTCTCCGTGCCTCTTGGCGGACGGGTCGAAGCCTATTATGAGGTGGCAGAGCTCATGATACAGGCAGTAATCAAGGACGAATTCCGGTATCATCTCGGAATCCAGCACACTCGATATCGATATCACCTTCATGAGCACGGAACACTGCCCCACCTTCCTCACATTGGACTCCCGGGTCCAGGTAAGATGTATCGCCGGGTCCTTTTCCACCAGCCCGGCCTCCGCAAGCCTGTCGTATGACGACTCCAGGTCCCTTACCTCCCCCTTCGCGGACCTTGTGAGGTTCCTGCTCCTTTTCAGATAGACCTGCTGTTTGTGCTCGGAGAATTCCGGTGCCGTCATCCATCTGCACATCTCCTCCGAATACCCTTCCTCGTCCCCGGTTATCTTCGAGAACAGCGAATTGCATAATCCTCCTATCACTTCGGGAGGTGCGTCCGCCAGGTAGTCGGACACCTTGAAGTCCGCCCATTTGTAGCTCCTCTGCCATCTGACCTTGAATTCCTTGAAGGCGACGAATTCCGCTTCCACTTTATCGAATCCGTACTCTTTCCCAATCTCCCTGAACTTGGTCCTCAAGACCTCTTCCGCTTCCATTTGATTTTTCTCCCAACGATATATCCATCGTATGGTGTCAGAGCTGTCGGCATCGGAGTTAAAAGCTGAAAATTACAGTTATATTTCAACATGAACTGAAAAGTATGTTAACACGGACGGGGATTGGGTCCGTATATGCAAGAAGACCCCGAAGAGCGCGAGATCGCCGATAAGATATTGGCTGCCATAGATAAACAGTTCGGTTTCATACCTGTCGTCAATCAGGTCCTGTCCGAACGTCCGGACATGTTCGTGCCCGCGGCGAACCTCGGAAAGGCGATAATGGAGGGCAGGGGGGAACTGGACCGGAAGACGAGATATCTGGCCGCGGTATCCGCGGCTGCCGCCGTGGGAGGACAGCATTGTATAAGGGTTCAGATGCACCATGCGGTACAGGCCGGGGCCACGAAGGACGAGGTGCTCGAGAGCCTGATGATAGGATCATACATGGCGATGACGCGTTCCCAGTCGTATGCGTTCAGGGAGTACGCGGAGATGTTCGGGAACGACTGACGGCCCTTCGCATGTGCGTCAATCATCCCGGCATGTGGTGATTTAATCGGTTATTTATACCCCGTAACCTATCTACGGTCGATCATTATGGTACAGATTACGCATGATGCAGAGAAGTTCATCGAAGAACTTCTGGAGAAGAACCAGAAGGTCGGACACGGTATCAAGATATACCTTTCCGGGATTGCATGCTCCGGGCCCCAGTTCGGGATGTCCTTCCAAAAAGGCGGCGCGGAGGGAGATATAGTGGATAACAGTGCCTCCGGCTTTGAGATATACTACGATGAGGACACCAAGAAAGCACTTGAGAGCTGTGTCATAGAGTTCGTCGACGATCCCAATTTCGGAACCGGCCTCACCATACGCGACCCCAACTTCAGCGGTTGCTCCTCATGCGGCGGCGGTTGCCACTAAAATCACTTTCGGTAACCCCCCAAACAACTTTTTATCATGTTTTCTGAATGTGGTTCGGTATGGGCTATGTCTCTCATCCAAGGATAATCCCGGATACTGTGGAGGAAAGGAAGTATCAGATGGCCCTGGCAAAGGATTGCCTTAAGGCCGATACCCTCCTCGTGCTGCCCACCGGCCTTGGTAAAACGATAATCGCCCTTTATCTGACCGCCGTCACGTTGCAGGAGGGCGGGAAGGTCATGCTCATGGCTCCGACCAAACCTCTTGTGGAACAGCATGCGTCCGTTTTTTCCGAACTCCTGCTGGACACGAGGATCGGGGTGATGAACGGCCTGATGAAGCCCGAGACGAGGAAGAGGATGGTGAATGAGAGCGATCTGATCGTCTCCACCCCGCAGTCCGTGGCGAACGACCTTGAGAACGGGATGTACACCATGAAAGACTTCGGATTGGTGATATATGATGAGGCGCACAGAGGCACGGGGAACTACGCCTATGTCACGGTGGCCCGGCACTGCGACGGCAATAGGTCCGTGGGCCTGACGGCTTCGCCGGGAAGCGATATCAAGAAGGTCGAGGAAGTCTGCAGGAATCTCGGATTCGTGCGTATAGATGTGAGGACGGAGGACGACCCGGATGTCGCCCCGTACATACACGATACATACATCAAAACGATCGAAGTCAACATCCCCAGGGAACTCCTGAACATAATAGATATCCTGAAAGGATTGCTGGACCACTATTTCGAAGAATTGACTCACCTGAGGCTGACAAGAGAGAACTGGCCCCCTTCGACCACGCATATGCTGATGGTCGGAGAATCACTGCAGAAAAGACTCAGAAGGGGAGAGAAGTCCGCGGTGCTCTATCGCGGCCTGACCGTGCAGGCCATATGCATCAAGATACTCCACGCGGTGAACCTCGCCGAGACACAGGGGGTGAGTTCCCTGAGATCGTATCTGATGAAACTCAACGCCGATGCGCTTGCGCAAAAAGGGAACAAGGGGGGCAAGGAACTGGTCGCCAGAAAAGAATATCTGGAGGTCTGGAACTTTGTCCTGAACAGCAGGATGGAACACCCTAAAGTCTCGAAGCTCATGAGCCTCGTCAGCCAGATACTAAAATCTGACGGGTCGGCCAAGGTCATGGTCTTCACACAGTATCGCGATACCTGCGACATCCTTGTAGATAAACTGTCATCGATAGACGGTGCGAAGGTCGGCAAACTCATAGGACAGTCCAAAGGCGGCCTCAGACAGAAGGAACAGATAGGGATATTGGATGAATTCAGGAACGGCACCAGGAATGTGATCGTGGCTACATCGGTCGGAGAGGAGGGCCTCGATATCGCCAGCACGAACGCGGTGATATTCTACGAACCGGTGCCGTCCGAGATAAGGACCATACAGAGGCGCGGAAGGACCGGAAGGAAGAACGACGGCGAAGTGTACGTGCTCATTGCCAAAGGGACCATGGACGAGGTCTTTGAGAAATCCAGCAAGAGGAAGGAGGATCAGATGCGCTCCAGGCTTGAGAAACTCAACAGGGAGCTTTTGCTGTCCGCCGGGGACGGTCAGATGAAACTGGGAGATTTCTAATAGGCCGAAGTGATAGGGGAATCATAATGTTGTTCGCCGATGTCGCAGATGTATTCGACAGGCTGGAGGTTACAAGCAGCCGTCTTGAGATGACTTCCATCCTCTCGGAGTTCTTCAAGACGCTCGAACCCGGATCCCTGAGGGACATCGTGTATCTGTCACAGGGCAAACTGCATCCGGACTTCTATCCCCAGGAGCTCGGCATGGCCGACAAACTTGTCCTGAGGGCCGTGGCATCGATATCCGGGACGACTGGTAAGGCCATGGACGAAGTCTGGAAGAGAGAGGGCGACCCGGGAAAGATAGCCGAGGTCCTGATAAAGAAGAGGGCGGGACAGATGTCACTGTTCTCGGAACCGCTGACACTTGACAGGGTCCTTAAGAATCTCGCCCTGATCGAGAATGCTGAGGGCAGGGATTCGCAGGACAGGAAGATGAAATACTTCTCTCAGATACTGAGAGACTCCGACCCGGTCGAAGCGAGATACCTGTGCCGCATAGTCACCGGGAGGATGAGGGTGGGGGCGGGATCCATGACCATATTGGATGCTCTGTCGGAGGCGTTCGGTACTAAGGGAGACCGGCCGGACATAGAGAGGGCATTCAACATAACATGCGACCTGGGCCTTGTGGCGGAGACCCTGGCTTCAGGCGGGGTCGACCGTATCAGGGAGATGAAGGTCACTGTGAACAATCCCATAAAGGTCATGCTTGCCGAACGCCTGCCTTCCATACCGATGATATTGGACCGTATGGGCGGGAAATGCGCCATGGAATTCAAATATGACGGCATAAGGGTGCAGGCGCATATCGATAAGGGTTCCGTGAAACTGTATTCCAGACGCCTTGAGGATATGACATCGAATTTTCCGGACATCGCCGAGGAACTGAGGAAACAATGCAAGGCGGAAAGGGCGATAATCGAAGGGGAGTGCGTGGCCGTCGACCCTAAGACCGGGGGGATGCTGCCTTTCCAGAACGTGACACACCGCAGGAAGAAACACGGGATGGACAAAGCCGTCGAGGAATACCCCGTCAAGATATTCATGTTCGACATCCTGCTCGCCGGCGACGAAGACATGACCGTTTTCCCCTTCGGGGAGAGGAGATCAAAGCTGAGTGAGGTGTTCGACCTCTCCGACAAGGTCGGTCTGACCGCCATGGAGATAATCGGGACGGCCGAAGAAGGAGAGGCTTTCTTCGGCAGGGCGCTCGGCATGAAATGTGAAGGGATATTGGCCAAATCCTTGGCACCGGAATCCGTATACAGGGCGGGTTCGAGGGGCTTCCTTTGGATCAAGTACAAGAAAGACTACGAGGAATCCCTGACGGATTCCTTCGATCTCGTTGTCGTAGGTGCGTTCCACGGCAGAGGGAAAAGAGCCGGTAAGTACGGCGCGCTCCTGATGGCGGCGTTCGACGAAGAGTCCAGAAAATACTGCACCGTATGCAAATTGGGTACCGGTTTCGACGATGCGTTCCTGGCCGAACTGCCTGACATACTTGACGGTTACATCAGCGAAGACCGCCCGCATATGGTGGATGCGCAGATGATGCCCGATGTCTGGTTCCTGCCCACGATCGTCCTGGAAGTCGTGGCGGCGGAGATCAGTCTCAGTCCCATACACACCGCCGCTCTCGGGATCGTGAAGGAGGATGCCGGCCTTGGCCTGAGGTTCCCGAGATTCACCGGCCGCATCAGGGACGACAAGGGTCCAGAGGAATGCACCACCGTGAATGAGGTCCTGGAGATGTATGAGATGCAGGGGCGGGACTGCGATCCAGAGAACTCCCGTGCAAGCGACTGATGCACGGCACGTTCGATCTCCGGCGGGCGGTCCCGTGCTCCGAGACGGATATGCCCGCATACGATCCGTTGGTGGCAAAGTGGTATTAATCACATGCGGGCATACACAATGTCAAAAATATACGGTGAGTGACTATGGGCATTACGGAGGATATCGACGCATTCATACTTGATTACCCCGGCACATACCTGTGGTATGCCGCATTCGTATTCCTTGTGGGGCTGGGACTCTATTTCACATTCAAATTGCGCGGCATGCAGATAACCCAGCTGAGGGAACAGCTCGCGCTTGCCGTCAAGACCGAGAAGAGCGGGGAGGGGCGTGCGATCTCCTCCTTTGAGGCGCTTTGCATCGGACTCGGGGCGCGCATCGGCGTGGGGAACATTGCGGGAGTGGCCGCGGCCATCGTCGCCGGCGGTGCCGGGGCGGTGTTCTGGATGTGGCTCTTTGCAATAATAGGTGCGGCCAGCAGTTTCATGGAGTGTACTCTCGCACAGATCTTCAAGGAGAAGCATGAGGACGGCCTGTACCACGGAGGTCCGGCATACTATATCAGAAACGGTCTGAACATGCCGAGGTTCGCCATATTCATGGCAATGCTGACCATCGTCACCTACGGGGTGGGATTCGTCGGCGTACAGGCGGGGAATGCCAGCGATGCATTCTTGGGAGCGTTCGACTTCCGATACTCCGATTGGGTGTTCGCAATCGCAATGACCTGCATTGCCGCGATCATCATATTCGGAGGGATAAAACGCATTGCCAGAGTCTCGTATTACACGGTGCCGGCGATGGCATTCCTATGGATCGCGGTGGCCGCGATCACCGTGGCACTTAACTTCACCGCTATACCCGATGCCATCATCGCCATATTCCGCGGAGCGTTCAATATGGATGCGGCCATCGGCGGAGGTATCGGGACCGCGATCATGTGGGGCCTCAAAAGGGGGGTGTTCTCCAACGAGGCCGGAATAGGATCAATGCCCAACGTGGCCGGTTCCGCCGATGTCTCTCACCCGACCAAACAGGGCCTGATACAGTCACTCGCCGTGCCTATCGATACGCTCATCGTGTGTTCCGGTACGGCGTTCGTCATACTTACATGGGGGGATTGGCAGTCCATAGCGGACCTCGGACTTGACAAAGCACCATTGGTGCAATACATACTCGGCGAAGGTTTTCTCGGAGGGAGCGCACCGGTGGTTCTCTCCGCATTCATGATGGTGTTCGCATTCAGCAGCCTCATAGGTTATCACTCGATAAGCGAAGCGAACGTCAATTTCGCATTCAGGGACAATAAGAATGCCGTATTCTGCATGCGCGTCCTGATGACTGCCGTGGTGTTCGTCTCCTGCCTCATACCCCTGAACCTCATGTGGAATGTGTGCGATGTGTTCATGGCATGCATGGCGGTATTCAACATGGCGGCGGTCGCCATGCTTTCCAAGTATGCATTCGCCGCTTACAGGGACTATCGCGACCAGAGGAATAACGGCACGGCTGAACCTGTGTTCACGGAGGATTCGCTCGATGGTCTTGATGCGAGCGGGATAACCGCATGGGGCGACGATTGAACCTAATATCCGCAGCTATGGCGGTGACGGCGGTCTGATCGCGATGTGCGCGACCGGCTCTGGGATATCATGAAAGGGAGACGGGGAGTGCGAAACCGGAGACATCCGTGTTATGACGGCACTCATCGGGGAACTTGCTGAACATGGATGTATTTCCGGGCATGTCACGGCCTCGGACGTGAATGAATCGGTCGCATGTCGGGCCTCACCCCGTCCGGAATGTGCACCCGACAAGAAGGGGACGGTTCCGCGAAACATTTATAATAATCATGGCAATCGCAACCTTATGGAGACCTATACCGTAGAGAAGACCGATAAGACAATAACATTGGGATTCAAAAATGCAAGTTCCGCTCTCATAACGCCGATTATCGATGCACTCAACGGTGATGAATCCGTCACTCTGGTCAGGTACATAGACCAGCACCCCGAATTGATGGATGTGATGATGTACGTGGAAGTCATCAAAGGGAAACCCGAGGATGCTCTGAATAGGGCCTCCAAAGCCGTCTCGTCATACTTCTCATCGGTCAAACAATGAGTGCCCGCTACAGAGAATGCCACACTGCGGAAGCGGATATCGGCATGTCATTCTACATCAGCGACACCGACGGTACGGGCGGGCGCATAAAGAAGGAGCCGGAGGATTTTATCGTCGATGAGATATCCGACAGACCGGAGCATTCGGCGGGGGGGAGATTCGTCATCGCGGAGGTCACCAGCAGGAACTGGGAGACGAACCGTCTCGTGAGGCTGCTGTCTAGGAACATCGGGATGTCTCGAGAAAAGGTCGGTTTCGCCGGAACCAAAGACAAAAGAGCTGTCACCACGCAGCTGATGTCGTTCGAATGCGGGATGGATTCCTTACTGAATGTGAATTTGAAAGACGTGGAGATAAAGAACCCGTACACCGCGAAGAGGGGCATACAGATCGGTGATCTTATAGGGAACTCCTTCAGAATCAGGGTCACGGAATGCGATGCCGACAAGGACACCGTATCCGACATACTGGATGCGGTCTCGTCCGCCGTAAAGGAGAATAAAGGATTCCCCAATTATTTCGGAGTGCAGAGATTCGGTGTGGTTAGGCCCATAACACATAAAGTGGGGGAACTCATCGTCAGAGGGGACCTGGAAGGAGCGGTCAGATGCTACGTGTCGGACCCGTCCTCATTCGAAGATGAGGCTACGGCGGCAGTTAGAAGGTCCCTTTCCGAAAACAGCGACTGGTCCGGCCGCCTTCTGGACGGGATGCCGGAATCCCTCTCCTTCGAGAAACTTATGGTCGGACATATCGTGTCCCATCCGGGTGACTGGAGGGGAGCGATAGGTGAGTTGCCTAAGAATCTCCAGATGATGTTCGTTCATGCATATCAGTCCTATCTTTTCAACAGGATGCTCAGCGGGCGCATGAGGAGGGGGCTGCCTCTGGACAGACCTGTTGTCGGGGACGTCGTGATACCTCTGGACTCCGACAGGGTCCCTCAGCATGATAACCCGATAGTGACCGTTCCCGGCAACATAGACCTGGTCTCGAGACAGGTCGGATCGGGAAGAGCGCTCATCACGATATCCCTGTTCGGCTCGGAGAGCCGTACGACGGAGGGAGAGATGGGGGAGATAGAACGGTCGGTGATCGGCGAGGAGGGGATCTCGGAGAGCGATTTCATAGTTCCCGGCCTGCCCCACTGCAGTTCGAAGGGGAGCAGAAGAGAGATCCTGTGCCCGGTATCAGACCTCACGCATGCCGTATCCGATGACGGTTACGAAGTGAGCTTTTCCCTTTCGAAAGGGAACTATGCGACCTGTCTCATGAGAGAATACATGAAATCCGAGATGAACAGATACTGATCATAGGTTATCTTTCACCGTTTTTGCCTGATAGACCCCTATCTTCGATGCCTTCATGATGTCCTCTATACGGGTCCCCGGCGGGGTTGCCGCCGCGATCTTTTTGAGGTCCTGCGGCAGGGGCTTAGAAGATTTTCTGGAAGTCAGAACCTTATGGATGTATGCGACCAGCCGCTTGGCCTCGTCCGCATCCTTCGCGCCGCCGGCGACATATGCGCAGGGTATCGATATTATCGGATCATCCTCCAGACCGACACAATCGCCTTTGACGACCGCGTTGAGAGAAAGTGCCTCCATCCTGTCGAATTCCGGGGTGTTCGGTGTTATATCCCCGTATTCGGAGATATCGGAGAGATATGCGAGTATGGACTTGGATGTCGCATCGTCGAAGTTCAGCGCGCTCAGCAGATCCGGGTCGCTGAGATTAGTTTTCGAGATATACGCGCGTCTGAGGACCCTCTCCGCATATCTCTTCACCGCATCCGGCACCTTGGGTTTCCTGGGCCTCACATCTTCCGTGTGGGTCTTATCTGACGCCTCATTGATCGGCCTTACCTCCGAATACATCCTGTTCGCGGCACTCACATCGCCCGCGGCGGCATAGGCCTCGGCAAGGTCGTTCCTGACGAGATCATTATCCGGCTGTATCGCCAGTATGCGTTTGCATGCATCTATCACCGCGCCGTTTAGGCCCTTTGACCGGGAGAATTCTTTTTTGATTAGGAGAAGCGGCAGCGATGACGGCTTCTCTCTGAGCGCATCCTCTATCAGCCTCGCCGCGGCATCGCTCTTGCCTCCGAGCATGAGTATCCTCACGGCCGCTTCCACACCCTCCTCATCGGATGGCATGACATACACGACCCTCAGAGCCAGCTTCTCCGCCTCCGCGATATCCCCCGCGGCCATACTCACATCGCGCTGGATTCTTATGACATCGATATTCCCGGGATCCGTCTCCATCGCCATGCTGAGGAAGTGCGATGCTTCGCAGAACCTCCCGAGTTCCGCGAATATCATCCCTTTCTTGACAAGGGCGTATATGTCATCGGGTCTGAGAGCGATGACTTTGTTCAATGACTCCGTTGCGCCCGACAGGTCCCCTTTCTTCTCCTGTATCGACGATCTGGAGATCCAGTATTCCGGCTCGTTCATATCGAGGAGTATCGCTTTGTTGTAGGCCTCCTCCGCATGCCCGATGTCTCCCGCGGCCTCGTCCGCCATGCCCTTGGAGTGCCAGATCACGGGATTGTTCGGATCCGTCTCGGATGCCGATGCGAAAGATGCCGATGCCGCCCTGTAGTTACCCATCGCGTACTCGGCGTTGCCTTTCAGACATCTTGCGGCGGGATTCCTGCCGAATTCCCTCTCTTTTTCAATGAACATCTGTATGACCCCGCTGTACATCCCCTCGGTCATCATCGACGAAAGGACATTGACGAAGTTCTCCGCCCTGTTGTCTGCCGCCAGCATATCCTTGTATGACGCATACGAACCCTCCGGATGCCTTATGAACATGCTCGCTTTGGACAGGGTGTTCATAGCATCTATGTTCCCGGGATCCAATTCGAGGATCCTGCCGCACAGCCTGGCCGCCTCATGATTGTCGTTCCTGGAGACTGCGATGTCTTTCATCAGCGACAACACACCTATGTTGTCCGGGTCCAGTCTCTCGGCTTTTTCCAGGTCTGCCGCCGCTTTATCCGTCCTGCCTGTCTCGAACAGTATCCATGCCCTCTGGAGCCGCACATCCGCATTGTCCGGGTTCTTGCCGATCCCGTTGGCTATTGTCCGTAACGCCATGTTTATGTTCCCGCTCTCGAACTCGATCTCCGATTTGAGGATGAATGCCCCGGGGTCCCCGGGATGGGAGATGAGGATCCGGTCCACCGCGGACTCCGCGTCCCTGTAAAGCGAGTTTATCAGGAGGACCTTGGCTCCGGACACGTGCGCCTCGAGGTCCGCATTCTCGCTGTCGAGGTATTCTTTCACGCATTGCGCCGATTCGGTGCCCCTGCCCATTGCGGAGTATGTGCGGATCAGGCCTCTCATGACGATCGGGGATGCGGGGTCAAGTGCCTCCGCGTCCCTGTAAAGGGATAATGCCTTTTCGAAATTGCCGCCGGAATAATACGCCTTTGCCGCCTCGCATATTATGTACACGCAGTTCGTGTTCTTTGCGAGAAGTGAGGAATACATCATCTGTGCGGAGTGCCAATCCCTCTCGTCCATCGACATCCTCGCGGATGCAAGGACGTATTCGGGATCCTTCCTCCGGTATTCATCCGAATTTATAATGGCCTCCGTGGCTTCGTCCCTTCTGCCTTTGTACCATTTCTCATATATCTCATACAGCCTCCTGGCGGAGTTGCCGCCTGTATTGTCCCCGAACGGTATCTGTTCACTGCCGGATACCAGGAGTTCGATGTTCCGTCTGTACATCCAGCCTTCCGCCGGTTCTATTTTCTGGATCAACTCATAGAACATCGGGAAAACCGGGTCGCTGCATCTTGCACGCATCAGTTCTTTCCTGGCCCTCTGGGTGTCGCCCTCGTGTATCGCGATCCTCGCCCTCGTACAGCACAGCATCGGTATGTTCTGGGCGCGTTTCACTGAATCGGCCATTTTCTCCGCCTTGTCCCAATCGTCGAGGTCGGCGTAAACGGACGATGCCGTCAGAGCCGGCATGCAGTCGTTCGGTTTGCTTTTGGAGACCAGCTGGTCTATGAGCGTCTGCATCCCGTCGACCCTCATCTCATAGAGCTCCCTGATCAGGAACGACAATACGGAGGAATTCATGGGCTTATCCCGCTTGATAACCGCCTCGGCGATGCTGATGTAATAATTATGATTCTTGGATGCGCTTTCCTTCCCCGACGTTATCTTCTTCCAGACATTCACCTCAAAACTATCCTGAAATACGGGTTCGTGCATCATGGGCCGGTATCGGTCAGAGAATAGATAAACATAGTCTCTCCCGTGAAAAACGCATTGATTTCATCGTCCAGCATTACTGTTATATACGAATTACAAAATAGGGGAGCCCGTTGCAACTGTAATCTAGTTGGTTAGGATTCAAGCCTTCCAAGCTTGTCACCCGGGTTCGAATCCCGGCGGTTGCACTCTCATTCTAATATTCCGTGAATTCGGGGCGCATCCTGCCGGTTTCACCATAATCTCTTTCGCTTGTTCAATCGTGTCCGTCTGTGATTTCATACAGTGATAACACTGATAATCTCCGAGTCGCTTTATGCGCCGCCTTGATGATGCGGGTCCGTTCTTCTTCGGATATATGCCCCTGCCCTGTCGTTGAATAAGCTTGTATGAACAGCAGGACATTGTCTTTATATGCGGTGTAGAAGAAGAATCCGCCTGATTTTCCCATAAGGTCAAAGTTGAGCATTACTCCCGCGGACCGTATGAAGCCGCAAGGACATTCGAACGATTCAAGCTCACCCATGG
>JAITTK010000006.1 GCA_031287135.1 Candidatus Methanoplasma reticulitermitis | reverse complement strand
CATATCTCCTCTATGTTGAACGTGTCTGTCAGGAGGATGTTCCCGAACGGCATGTATTCGTCATCCTCGGTCTTGTCCGCAACTCTCCTGAACGCGTTCTCGATGTTCACCGCCGCGATATAGTATGCGAGCAGAGTTATCTCATTCGCGAAAAGCTCGTTCCCGTATTTCCTGTCGAGGTCCTCTCCGGATATCATACCGCTTTCTATCAGTCTCGCTATGAACGTCCCCGTTCCGGTGAACGGATCGAGTATGTTCACACCCGTGCCGCCGATGTCGAGGCCGAACTCCTCCCGCAACGCATCGGCGGCCGAACGGAGTATGAAGTCCACTATCTCCATCGGAGTGTACACTATACCGTTGACCGTCTGATCCTTGGGGAAGGCGTTCTTGAAGAACTTCTCATAGAGGGTCCTGATCACCTCCTGTTTCCCGTCCGCCGTGTTCACCTGTTTGAGCGTGGCCTCCACGCTGCGGTAGAATTCGTTGAGGTCTATATCCTTGAGACCGTTCTTCGCATCTATCGTATCGAGCATCGCATCGATGGTCTGGGAGACCGGGTTCTGCCTCACGAACCTGTCGCTGCCGAACAGCGCCTCGAATATCGGCTTGGTTATTATCTGCTGCGCGAGCATCTTCACCGCATCGTCTTCCGTCACGCTGTCGTTCACGCACGCCCTCAGTCCCTTCAGATAGCCGTTGAACGCCGGACCGTACTGTTTGTATCCACGGTCGGTGTGTCCGCATATCAGATGCAGCCTCTCCATCAAACGCGGCATGGCCTCCGCCACCCCTTTCGCCCAGTTCTCTATGTAATCCCTGTCCCCGACCTTCAGAACGAGTCTCGCCATGAGGGCGGTGCCGAAATAATCGAGGGTGTACTGACCGCCGATCGGCAACGGGACCTCCCCGTCCCATCCCCCGAGACGTGCCGTGAGTATGTGGTCCCCTTTCCTGTCCTTGCTGAAGTTCCAGGTGTTGACTTCGGCGTCCAGCCTCTCGTCGTGCGATCTGAGCGCGCGAAGTACCTGCCACACAAGCTTGTACCTCTCGTTATCATCCAGGGCGGTCTCCGGGTCGTCCCCCTCCGGGACGATGATCGGGACTATGATGTACCCGTACTTCTTACCCGGTGCCTTCCTCATGACTCTGCCCACGGATTGGACGATGTCGATCAGCGAGCCTTTTGAATTCATGAACATGACCGCATCCAGGGCGGGTACGTCCACCCCCTCGCTCAGACACCTTACGTTCGACAGTACCCTGCATGATATCTTATCGTCTTTGAGCCAGGTCATCAGACGGTCCCTCTCCATGGCATTCATTGCGCCGTCGATGTGCCTCACTCCGACATCGATAGGCCTTGCGGCGAGTTTCGCCATCTCATTGAATTTTTTGGAGATCTCCCGTGACATGGCGATCGTTCTGCTGAATGCGACGGCGGACCTCATCGGCTCCGGATCCGAGTTCCTGACCGTTTCGTCGTATGCGATGTTCTTGGCGAGCGCGTTCATGCATCCCCATATCTTGCATTCGAGGTCGATGTCCAATTCTTTCCCGGTACCTCTCATCCCTTCCCACTGCCTTCTGATGAACTCCGGCACATCGGTCTCTTTCGCGGTGAGCACCAGGACTTTGTAATCAGAGAGCAACCCCAGTTCCACCGCTTTACCGAACCCGATCTTGTAGAATTCATCGCCGTAGATCTTCTTGCCATCCGTCTCGCCATCTATTTCGACATCTATCTTGTCCATGGAATACAGGGTCGCGGACGCTTTCTTCGCATCCTCTTTACCCTTGACGCCGTATATCCTCGGCGTGGCCGTCATGTACAGCCTCCTCTTCGCTTTGATATTGTCGTTACTGTGTACTTTGGTGAACGAACTCTCGTCCGCTCCGTCTATGACCGCACCGGTCGTCCTGTGGGCCTCGTCGCATATGATGATGTCGAATTCCGGAAGACCGGCCTTCTGGGCTTCGATCACGGAATCGATGGATTGGTATGTTGAGAATACAACGGACGTGTTCCCGGATGACCTGTATTGGAGAACGATCTTCTGAGGATCGGTCGTGGCCGGTGCTCCCAGATCCTCGACTCTTTCGCCGATATCGTCATTGGAATATTTCTTTGAGACTTTCGGGTCGGAACAAACGCAGATGGGGTTCAGTTCATTCTTTGCGTTGGCGGTCCATTCTCTTAGAGTCTGTCCGATCAGAGAAATGGAAGGTGCGAGGAACAGTATGCAGCCATCCCGTTTCTCATTGCCCCCCCCCCCTGCGAAGGACTCGGCTATCCGCAGAGACGTGAAGGTCTTCCCCGTGCCACATGCCATTATCATGCGTCCCCTGTCGTTTTTGCCGTAATGCCCGATGGCTTTGCCCAAAGCATCCCTCTGGTGGTCGCGGAGTTCATACTTCTCGAGTCTGGCACTTTTGCCGTGGACACCTTTCTCGATGGCATCCCAGTCGACCCTGGCATCCCTGAGTATGTTCAATCCTATCAGAACGACGGGAATCGCCTGGTTCCCTGTCGCGCCGTGAGCGTGCTCGCTCCATTCGTCAGTGGTGGCGACGATGCATCTCACTGCGAACGATCTCTCGATGCCGTCCTCGTCCCGGAACCTCCTCCCGGATGCGGAGATGAAAGTGTCCACATCGTCTTTCGATACTCTGTGATCCTCCGCATAGCATTTGCATTGGATCGCCCAGTATTCTCCGGTCTTCGTCTTCGCCGCGAGGTCTATGCCGGTGTCGTGGCCTCCGAGTTCTTTGCGGGCGAAGAAATCCTTCCACAGGTACACCCGATCGAACCCCGATGCATATGCGGGATCGGTCATGAGGTATCTTGCGATGA
>JAITTK010000107.1 GCA_031287135.1 Candidatus Methanoplasma reticulitermitis | reverse complement strand
GGTTGGCCGTTTCCGCTTTGTTCGTGTTCGGCGGCGAAGACGTTCCGAACGATGATGCATCATCGATATCAGACGGCATCTTCTCGGCAAAACTTAAGGCCGGCGATCTTCTGGATACTGAAGATTCCAGGCTCATAAGCATGCCGGATCTGGTCGCGTTCTGCATAATCACGGGCGATGGTGCCGCGATCGATTATATCGAAAGTATATTGGAGTCGCTGATGCAGAGGCCGGATTCTTATTGTCTTACGGTCGGATACGGAGAAAACAGCATAATGATCGGGAACCCGCACGGCAATGCCGTTTCATCATCCGTGAAAGAATTCACCGTGACTTACGGCGGGACCGTAAAGGCCACCCTCTCGATCTACTGATCATGCGCCGAATTTCTCCGCTCTGTCAGCCAGGTCCATGCACATCGGCACTATGTATTTGCCCCTTATGCGGCCGATGCGTCCGTGGGAGCATCCCGATTCGCTGAACGTTACCGCATCATCCATGACATTGCCCGGAGTGTATACCGCTATCGGGACGGGATCCCCGCTGTGGTCGCCGAGCGAGCACGGCGTGCTGTGGTCTGCGGTGAATACTATGACCATGTCATCCCTGAAGTTCTCTCTGAAGTATCCGGCCATCTCATCCAGGCGTTTTATGATACCGCATTTGAGCATAGGGTCCCTGTCGTGACCGCAGACGTCCGGTGCTTTCGCATTCATCAGCACGAAGTCATAGCTCTTCAGGGTTTCCATCGCGATCTTCGCTTTCGAAACGAAATTCGAGCTGCAACCTCCGGTGCAGTCGCACGGGAGATCGATCACATCCAGGCCGCATATCCCGCATATCCCCTTTATCATCCCCACGCCCGCGACGCATGCGGCCTTCATGCAGTGTTTCTCGGGAAAAGGCTGTATGTCCGGAAAAGACCCCGCGCCTCTGGGCACGATTATGTTGGCGGGCAGAAGGCCTTCGGCGGATCTCCTCTTGTTGACCGGATGGTCGTTGAGCCGATCATACGTCTCTTTCACGAACTTGTTAACGACACCGGCCGTGAACTCCGCCTCCTTGGTACTGCCCTTTGACCAGTTCAGGGGCCCTTCGCCGTGAGAATCGACGTCGGTGACATCGGGACTCAGCCCGGGACCCCTGAGGATCATGGCCGCCCGGTGCTCCGTGCTCTCTTTGATTATTATCTCTATACCATCGATTTTCATACCGTTCAGCGATTTTATGAGTTCGGTCGTGTCGGGCTTGTCTATCCTTCCGGCACGGCGGTCGATGATGTTGTGGTTCCCGTCGCATGTGGAAAAATTGCATCTGAACGCCACATCCCCCGGCCTGCCCACCAACCCTATGCCTGCGGCCTCGAACGGCCCCCTTCCCGTGTAAACCTCCAGAGGATCATAGCCGAGGATGGAGAGATGGGATGTGTCGCTCCCCGGACGTATGCCTATGTCGACCGTGTCACAGGTGCCGGCTATCCCATTCCTCGTGAACCAGTCCAGATTGGGGGTGTCCGTTGCCTGCAACGGCGTCAGGCCGTTGAGTTCTTTGCATCCCCTGTCGCCGAGACCGTCCATGACCACGATGAGTATCTTCTTCTTTACGGCGGACAGTATCATTCCCCCTTTATCTTTTTCAGCAACCAGGCCATGTTGTCTCCGAGGTCCTTCATGGTCCTGACCCCTTCCTTGTCATTCTCGTAGTCGCCCTCTTTCCATGCTACGCTCAGGTTCCAGTATGAGGACCCGACGACTATCATCTCATTGATCGTGAAGAACTGGTTTATCGTGTTGAACGTGTGAACGGCACCCGCGCGTCTAACGGCCACTATCGCGGCACCCACCTTCCTTTTCGTGGGTATGCCGTTCATCCTAACCACATATCCCGCACGGTCGATCAGGGCTTTGGCCTCTGATGTGACATCCGCGAAATATGTGGGGGACCCGATGATGATGCCGTCCGCTTCGATCATCTTCTCTACACATGTGTTCAGAAGATCGTCGTCCATTATACATCGCATGTTCTTGGTTCTGGCGCATGCCCCGCATGCCCTGCAGCCATGCATGTCATAGCCTCCGACCTGCACGAACTCCGTCTCTATGCCTTCCGACTCCAATATCCTGAGCACGTCTTTGATCATGTGGCTTGTGTTACCATCCTTTCTGGGGCTGCAATTGAAAGCTACTACCTTCATCTGAATCACATCGGTGCCCTTATAATAACATACGAATAAATAAACAAGCCCATATCCTGGTTTTAGAATCGAATGGACGAGGCATCTGCTGAAAAATTTTCCATTACGATGCAAATTACCATAAATCTGTAAGATTTCCAATTGCAACGAAAATTGTCTTCAAAATACAAAAATATCAGGTCTCCATCACCGGAATATGTGTACAGATCTGAAAACCATATAATCATTTTTATAAACCTTTTGATCACCATCCAACCAGTATATGTTTGGATGTGATTTTTACCACCATATTACACTGGACCTGGAAACTAATTCATGGGGATTATGCACTTATCGAAGATGGAAAACGCCTATTCTGAATGATAGGCCATGAATTGGAACGCGCATACATGATAGGCGATACAAGACGATTAGCCTGATTTACGGTGTGCACATTCCATGAACCGAGGGGGGTTGATCAGATTGTTTTGAAAGTTATGCTTCCTTCAATAAAATTTGCAGCAAAGGAACGAATGATGTCCAATACAGCAGAGTCATGCGGTTTGATGATAACGATCAATCTATTGAGGAATGAACACAGTTTTTATGGACCGAGAAATTACGGAATCCAGATAAAACCCAATTGGATGAGGGTTTACTGAAAAACAGGTTTCTCATGGCTTTTTCCATAAACTTTTATGATGTACCTGAAAATTATTTGGACGGCAGAAATATTTAGTATCGTGTTTGCCATGCAGACCGATATGCCTTATGTCAACGTCAACGGTGCAAACATGTACTACGAGATGGACGGGAACGGACCGCCGGTCATACTGTTAACCGGGTTCGGCGGTGATATCAATTTCTGGAAGAAAGCACTCGACATAATGTCCGAAGAGTACACCGTTATAAGGATCGACAACCGGGGTGTGGGAAAGACATCGTATGAAGGTCAGTTCACCCTCGATGACATCGCAGATGACATCATATGTCTGACCGATGAACTGGGTTTGGAGAAATTCAGCATAGTCGGTTGGTCAATGGGGTCGCACGCTGCATATAAGGTGGCGGAGACCGTTCCCGACAGGGTCTCTTCGCTCACTCTCGTCTCATCATACCGCTGGAGGCCCGCACGCACAATGTATATGCTCTCGTCCGCGCTCTGCGCCGTTGAGGACGGTGCACCTATGGACTGTCTCGGCAGCATGATTAACGGTCTGTGCAACACCGATGAGTTCTTCGACGAGAAAGAAAGGGCCGGCGAAGATATTCGGCCCCCTTCTCTCCGAAACCCGGTCGGTCTTAGACATCAGCTCAATGCCGTCGGCATGTCCCGTCTCGACGGACCGATCGACGTCCCGAGCCTTGTGATACACGGAGACAGGGATTTCATGATAGATTGGAGTGAGGGTATGAAGTTCAAGGAGATCATCCCCGATTGCAGGATCCTCCTCATAAAAGGCGCGGGACATCTGATACCCCAGGAATCATACATACCCGCCGTTATGGACTTCATCGGAGAACATCAGGGATGACTCGCTTTCGCCTGTCTTGTCACCCGGACCTTTTCCGCGATGCTTGATCTTATGATCTTAGTGCACGGCCAGGAATCGTCCATGTATTCGGTCATCTCCATTATGTCGGCATCGTCGTTCGACAGCGCGATGTACACCCGGCTCACGAACATGGAGACCGAGTAAGGGAAATCCCCGCATATCTCCGGACGGTTCTTCCATATCCTGCATTTGTTGTCCTTCCCGAGGAACGCGCATGGATCGGACCGCTTGAACAGCAGCCTTCCGTCGCAGGTACTGTCCAGGTAGCCGGTGATGAAGTCATGCAGAGGTATCCCTGCGGCATGAGCTATCCGATCCACCTCGTCCGGGAGCACCACGATATTGGGCTGATGACAGCATCTGCCGCACATCTCACATGGGAACGTGTCCCTGTAACTCATGCATATCCCGTATGCCTCGTCCAGGTCCTTTTCCATCTCCGGGGATATCTCATTCAGACCCCTGAGCACATATTTTCCCCTGTATACGGCCATCTGACTGCCTCATCCGACCCAGTTTGCGAGACCGAACATGAATGCCATGACCGACATGAGTATGCCTGCGGCGGATATCGCCATGAACTTTATCCTGTCGTCGGTGGGGAAATGGTTGCCGAGGTTTATGGCGAATCCTCCGACCACCATACCCACCGCCCCCAGCATCACTGATATCATCGACTGCTCAGATAAGGCTAAAACTATCGCCACCCCCGCCAAACCGCATGCCAGAGACAGTGCTGCATACCCGACCGGATTCCGCGGAATATCATCATAATCATCCATTAATATTGCTCCTTTCTGACCACTGATTCAGATGTCCAATAAAATATTTACTGTCCGTCGGAGAGACGGAACAGGCATTCCGTCTTCACCCTCACGGCACCGAAACGCATGGTCTCATCCTTCCTTTCCGATCTCACGAGCTCGAACCCCTTGAAGGCCCTTTTCATATCCTCTACGGTATGGTACCGGTACTCGATACCGTTCCCCCTTGTGTTCATGTTCCCGCCGCCGGACCTCATGTCCCCAACGGCGAACGACCTCACGAACACTATGCCCCGGGGCAGCAGTACTCTGGATATCTCCGCTACCGTGTCTCTGAGCTGGACGTCGTCAAGGTGCTCCAACACATGCACGGCGGTGACCGCATCGAAAGAATCATCTGGAAAAGGCATATGTTCGCATCCGGCGACGGAGAATCTCGCCTTATCGCCGAACGCGTCCATACAATAGCTTATCGCCGAATCCGAGAAGTCCAGACCGGTTACGTCCATGCCCATCTTTATGAGTGCTGCGACGGTCTTTCCGTTGCCGCATCCTATGTCCAGAACCTTCGACCCGGGCTCTATGTCGAGCGTCACATTGCCTATCCCTCTCCACGGCCTCCTGTGTTCCCGATAGAACCGTTCCCAGCAGTCGGCTTGACACTCGCCTCCCCGATGATCGGACGGGCCTTCCATACATTCTCGTAAGCATTCCATAAATAATAAAACCAACATCAGGTCAGCAAGGTTGCGGAACATGTACTGGAATGCTAACATAGAATGTATGGCAGTCGAAGATCTCAGAAAACTCCAATACAGGAGTTTCAAGAGTCTTGTCAACGACCTATACAGTTTCAACAGATTCTATCACGATAAGATGAAAAGCGCGGGGGTCCACCCCGATGACATGCAGTCTTTGGACGATGTCGGTAAGCTTCCGTTCATGTACAAAGAGGACCTGAGGGAGAACTATCCCACGAAGATGTTCAGCGTCCCCAATAAGGAGATAGTGAGGTTTCACGCATCATCCGGGACGAGCGGGAAACCGACCGTCATGGGATACACCCAGAATGATCTGGCATACTGGACCGAGGCATTGGCGAGATCTCTGACATCCATCGGGATAGGCAGTGAGGATATACTGCAGGTATCTTACGGATACGGGCTTTTCACGGGCGGCCTGGGACTTCACTACGGGGCGGAGAAAGTCGGAGCGTCGGTCGTTCCGACCAGCACCGGAAGCACGGAAAGGCAATTGGAACTCATGCAGGACCTGGACGTGACGGCGATAGCATGCACCCCGTCATACCTTATGCACATGAGCCATGTGGCCGGTAAGATGGGCATTGATTTCAGAAGGGACACCTGTCTGAAGAAAGCGGTGCTCGGAGCCGAGCCTTGGACTGAGAGCATGAGAGCGAAGATAGAGAGTTCCATGGGCATCAGAGCATACGACATATACGGGACATCCGAGCAGGCCGGTCCCATGTTCACCGAATGCGAGGAAAGGAACGGCATCCACATAGGGGGGGACATAATGTACGTCGAAATACTCGATCCGGATACCGGCGAGCCGCTGGAGAATGGAGAGAAAGGAGAGATGGTCGTCACAATGCTTAAGAAGGAGGCCCTCCCGATAGTCCGTTTCAGAGTCAAGGACATAAGCTCCCTGATGGATGGGGAGTGCCCGTGCGGAAGGACATCCCCGAGAATATCCAGGATAACGGGCAGGTCCGATGACATGCTCATTATCCGCGGTATCAACGTGTTCCCTTCCCAGATCGAGTACACGCTGATGAGGATACCGCAGATAGGCGACCAGTATATGATAGAACTGACCAGGGACGGTGCGCTGGACGACATCAGGATCCAGGTGGAGATAAAACCTGAATTCTTCAGCGATAAAGTCGAGGATATGGTCAGGCTGAGGGCCCACATCGAGTCCGAATTAAAGAAATATCTGAATGTCGCTGCCATGGTGGAGCTCAAGGCTCCGGGCGAACTTCCGAGGTTCGAGGGCAAAGCAAAAAGAGTTGTGGATAAGAGGATGATATGATGGATGATGAAAATATAATCACACAGCTTTCGATATTCGTTAACAACGAACCCGGGCGTCTGGCGTCCGTAGCCGGCGTGCTGAAGGACTGCAATATAAACATAAAGGGATTTAACTTGGCCGAATCCACCGAATTCGGGATACTGAGGGCCATAGTCGACGATCCCGACAAAGCCTTCGAGAAGATCAAGTCCAAGGGGGTTATCGTCAAGAAGACGGACATGATAGGAATCGCCGTCGAGGATTCCCCGGGTTCGCTGTTCGGTGCCGCGGATGTGCTCGGAAAAGCCGGCATCAACATCGATTACGGGTATGCGTACAGCGGAAAGGATTTCGAATCGCTGTTCGTGAGAGTCGACGACCCTGAAAAAGCAGTGAAAACCCTCAGGGAATCCGGTATAAGGCTGATCAAGAGGTCGGAGATCTGATCATGGGCAATATGAATGCGGCCGTCCTCGGCACCAAGGACCTCGCCGACAAGATCGGCAAGAAGGGGACTGTCACGGACATGACTTTCTTCGAAATCAAGAAAGGGACCGATTCCGTGACTCTGATAGAACCCACGAAATACCCGGAGAAACTCTCATCGCTGTTCTATTCACTGGGAATGTCCGAATTTGCGATACTGGTTGTGGACAGAATCGACGCATCCTTGGGAGAATCCATCGTGATGGCGGACCTGTTCGATATCAAAAAAGGTTGGATAGTGCTCAGGAACTACATCCAAAAAGAGCAACTCTCACCTCTTATAGCGGGTACG
>JAITTK010000091.1 GCA_031287135.1 Candidatus Methanoplasma reticulitermitis | reverse complement strand
ACATGGTGGACCTCGGCACGGACGGCGACGGCTATATAACGTTCAGACTGGACACTATGACTGCCGGCGAGTATGCCAAGTATCGGTCGACCGGCGCGAGCACATACTCTCTGTGGGTCGATAATGGCAAGAGCGTAAGGATAGGTTACGAGGAGGACCAGGCAAGCTCAGTGTACTTCATAGGGTTCACGCAGGACGGCGGTACGATCATAAGGGACGAGTCGCTCACTGTGTACAGCGGAGGGCACACGGTCATCGCGCACTTCACCGGCGGCGGGGATGTGTATACGGTGGACCTCTCGACCGATGGGGCCGGATCCATAACATACACATACGGGAGCGGCCTCACGGGTCAGTTCAGAACCATGATAGGGACCCCCTACATAACCGTGCATGTGAACATCGCGGAGAAACTGACGATCGGCCATACGAACAACACCGGAGAACACTTCAATGCGTTCATAAAGGACGAGGTCACAGTCGTCGGGCAGGACACCATAGTCTATCAGCCAGCACAGTCGGAACATCATGAGGTGAAGGCGGTCTTCACGGACACATCCGACGTGTACGAGGCGGTCCTGTCAACGGTCGGTTCCGGCTACATATCCTTCGAGGTCGCCGGGAAACTTAGCGGGACGTATTCCGGACCGGGATATTCCCTATATGTGGATGTCACGAATGCTCTGGATATCGGCAACGAACCGGACGATTCGTTCTTCCAGTACTATGAGATCGTGCAGGGTCCGAGCAGGACGATAGATATAGGGCCGGAGTTAACGGTGCCCGCCGGTTCCCAAGGGTCCCGCGGTATCATCGCCTTCTTCACCGACGATGACACGACGGGCTATGCCGTGACACTGTCCACCAAGGGCAACGGCTACATAACGTTCAGCCTCGACGGCGGAGTGACGACGGGCAGATTCATGAGCAGCGGACAGACGCAGACCTACGTGCTGCACGCCGACGCCTTGGACACAGTAACGATAGGCAACATACCGATGGCAGGGCATTTCCAGTTCTTCGTGTACAACGGGTCGCTGGATGTCGCCAAGACGGCCGCTGGGTCGTTCGATGTCACCGAGAACGCGGTCGCGGAGGCATGTTTCACCAGCACCGGCAGCACTTACTCCCTGACCATGGCCCCCGTCGGAGGGGGCCAGGTGGACTTCTCCCTCGGACACGGGACGTATTCCATCTACAGCATCATCACCATACCGGCGGACAGCGGCACTACGGTGGCGGCCTCGGCCGTCGCCGACGCTGGTGTTTTCAGATTCAACGTGTACGACTCGGAGACATATCTCCAGAGTTCGATCAACATGAATGAATCCGGAGGGGCGCACGTACTCACATCGTATTTCACCGCCGACGCCTCTCTGACCGAATATCTGACGGTAGGAATAACCGGTGAAGGCCGCGTGGACCTGGACATAGTGACGGTAGGGACGCCGATCCCGACAATCAGGGGATTCATCGGGTCGGTTCCGATGGAACCGACGGATTCCGTCACGCTGAGTGCGGTGGAGACCTCTCCGCGGTACGTGTTCGACAGCTGGGCCGAGGATGCCGACGGGGAGCCTCGGGTGTTCACGGTGACCATGTCCGGCGACTACGGCGCGACAGCAGTGTTCATGTATAAAGGGAACCCAGACCGTCCGTCCTATGTCATAACGGCGACTTCCAGCACAGAAACGGTCATAAGCCCCAACGGTAAGATAAGCGTACTGCAAGGGGACGGTATTACGTTCGAATTCCATGCGAATGATGGATACATCATCGCCACGGTCCAGGTCGACGGAACAGCTCTGTCTAAGGAGGAAGTCGAATCGGGAAGATACACCTTCAGTGACGTAAACAGCAACCACACTATCCATGTGGTGGGCATGGGGACAGAGAACGTGATACTCCTGGTGATCGATATCGTCGGCGGCGAGGGTGTGCCCAAATACAGCATCGGCCAATCGCAGTACAGAACGTTCGTAAGGACCCAGCCGATACTCCTGCACTCCGATCTTAATGTATCGTTGGATATTGACGAGGGATACAGATTCGCGGGATGGACAGGCTATGTCGAATCCGATGATCTGGAACTCCACTTCCCAGACGTCGAACAAGCCATCCACCTGGTCGCACATCTGGAATCCGACAGTCCCGCCGTGCACGGTGAATGGGCGGCTGTGAACCTGATCCTCGCGATAATGGCGGTTCTGACAGGACTCTTCGCCTTCGTGGCCGCGGCGGGCCGCTGGAGGGAGGACGAGGAGAAACCGCGCACGGCCATGCTGCTGGGAATCTCGGCACTGGCTATCGGAATAGTCTCATTGGCGGTCTTCTTCCTAACCGAGGACCTGGGCCTGAGCATGGGGACCGTGGACAGGTGGACCCCGCTGGCGGCGATCCTGTTCGTCGCATCGGCGATCCTGATGACAGTGGGCTTCATGGTCGAGAGGAGAGGTTGGGGCAGAAGGGACTGATGCCGGCCGGGAATCCGGTGTCAGACCGATAAACCTGTTTGAGGGGGGCGGTATCCCGCCCTCCCGTTTTTATTCCAGACTATCCGGGTACGTAGCCTGACAGCCTCATGCGGTGTGCGTTTTATATGCGCATGCGGGTAACAGTCCCATGTATGGGCCGACACCGGACAAAAAACGGAGCATCTCCGAAATATATCTTGCCGGCGGATGTTTCTGGGGCTTGGAGAAAGTGTTCTCCGTCATAAAAGGTATCATCGACACGGAATGCGGTTACGCGAACGGTTATAGCAGGATAATACCGGACTACATGACAGTCTGCTCGGGAAAATTCGGATACTGTGAGGCGGTCCGTGTACGATACGACCCCGCGGCAATAACTCTGGAACGCATCTTGGACGCGTTCTTCATGGTCATAGACCCGACATTGATGAACCGTCAGGGAAACGATCGGGGAATACAATACAGGACAGGCATCTACTGGGCGGACGAGGAGTCCGGGGAAGCCGTGAGGCGCCGTGTCGCGAAAGAGAGGGAGAAACACAGCGAGTTCCATACGGAAGCATGCCGATTGGAGAACTTCTTCCCTGCAGAGGACTGCCACCAAGATTATCTGGACAGAAATCCGGACGGATACTGTCACATCCCCTCAGAAGAGATCGAGATCATACGCAGGACTTTTTCGTGAAAGAACGACGGGGCCATTCGACGGCCCCGCACAGTCATGCTGAATCATCCGATTTCAAGCATAAGTGTTATTATGGAATGATTCAATCAGTGTCCATGGTTAAAAGAAATCTGATCTCGGTATTGGATATGAAGGATGAATGGCCCGCCCTGGTTGATTTATCCATCAAACTCAAGGAGGAACGCGGCAACCACAATGCGCCGCTTGAGGGGAAGACGCTGATCATGATGTTCGAGAAACCAAGCACCAGGACAAGAATATCTTTCGATGTGGCCATAACCGAACTGGGAGGTCACGCTCTGTACATCGACGTGTCGAAGATGCAGATGGGTCACGGGGAAACCGTGGAAGATACCGCAAAGGTCATGAGCAGGTTCGCCCACGGCATAATGTACCGCGCATACGACTACAAGATGATGGACAGGATCGGGGAGGTGGCCACGATACCGGTCATAAGCGGCCTCGACAATCTGGAACACCCCTGCCAGGCCCTTGCGGACATGGTCACGATAAAAGAGAAGAAAGGGTCGTTCCGCGGCAAGAAACTGGTGTATCTCGGCGATGGCAACAATGTCTGCAATTCGCTCCTGTATGCAAGTGCCACGGTGGGCCTGGACATGATCGCCTGCTGTCCCGCGACAAGGATGCCGAACGCGGAGATAATGCTGGGTGCCGCACGCATAGCCGATGCCAACGGAAGCAAGATAATCGCATCACACGATCCGATCGAGGCGTGCAGGGATGCGGACATACTCTATACGGATACATGGGTATCAATGGGTGACGACACCCCCGAAGAGAAGGCGATAAAGCTCTTCAAGATGTATCAGATAAACTCCGATCTTCTGTCGATAGCCAAAGAAGACTGCATCGTCATGCACTGTCTTCCCGCTCACAGAGGGCAGGAGATAACGGCAGATGTCATGGACGGCCCACAGAGCGTCGTCTTCGACCAGGCGGAGAACCGTCTGCATGCCCAGAAGGCCGTTCTGTACACCCTGCTCAGATGATTTGAGAGGATACAAGGTCCTCGACGATATCCAGGAACTCCTCCTCTTTGCCGTCGGGTATGGTGGCACCGGCGGCGACAGTATGGCCTCCTCCGTAACCGCCGACCATCTCCGAAGCCGTTTTCATTATGTATGAGAGGTCGAGGCCGCGGTCCGTGAGATTGCGTGTCGCTCTCGCGGAGACCTTCACGCCGTCGTCCGCCTCGGCGAATGCGAATATCGGGAGCCCTTTCTTCGCATCGCCGGATGTGAGAAGGATCCCCGCAACCACGCCGACGACTGTCTCTCTTATCTCGGGACCGGCATCGAAATACTGTACGAACCTGCGTTCTCTCAGAAGGCGGTTCTCCTTTATGTAACTCAAAGCGGAGGATATGTTCCTCCTGTGATCGGAACGGTTCCTCTCGGCATCCTCCAAAGCATCAAGGTCTCCGAGACATATCCTCAATCCGGTGACAGCATCATCATACCTGCCGCATGAGTTTAGAACGGTAGCGAACTCCTTCGCATCCCTGAGTCCGGTCTGACGTTCGAACCTCGTTACCGTGTAGACTTCACCGAACAGCCTTTTCCTCGCATCATCATCGACCGCCATCGATATCAGCCTGTCTGCGGCCGATCTCCTTTCGTCGACGGTCAGGTCGTTCCATGTCCTCAGCTTACCTTCGTTTCTGAGCGGTATCCCCAACTCCGAGAAGAACGCGGCACTTCCCCGGCTGTCGTCGCTTATTCCCGGTATCGATGGGTCGCTGCCGTATTGCAGGAACTGAACGAGGGATCTGTAATCCCTCCCGAAGAATCTTACATCCTTCTCCACGATTATATCTCCCGCGGATACAGCCTCCTCCAGAATGGCCTTGTTATAGCTTACAAGTCCCGATTCCCTTATGTCCTGAAGATCCCCGACGGCTCCCACGACCGCGAGAAATGCCAGATCAGAATTTGACGGGTCTATCGTCTTCGCGAGCAGATAAGTCATGCCCGCACCGGATATCTCATAGGACCCGGACAGACCGTACGTATGCGGATTGAGGTGGTATATGTCGTGGAAATCGTCGATGAAGGTCTGCTTGTTTCTCCACTTGGTGTCTGGTACGTGATGATCGGTGATAACTATATTCGATCTCTTGAACTCCGAGAGGTAGGCGCTTCCGAGATCGCATATCCAAACGGCATCCTCCCGTGAATTATTCACGGCGGAGACCGTATCCTCGGTGATCTTCTTCTCGAAGACTATCGTGAACTCCTTGCCGAGCCTCTCCAGGGCGGTCGATGCGATACCCCCCGATGTTATGCCGTCGGCGTCTATGTGCGTTATGACTAGGATGCTGTTTGCCGACCGTATGATTTCCGAGGCCCTCTTCAGGTCCCTGATGAGCCGATCGCAGAAGATTATGCCGTCACCCATTTGCCACTTACCGCAACTGTATGACGGAACGGCCAGAAATAAGTATTGCATGAACGGCCGGATCAACCGCGGTAAATGCCGGGCGCAACATCTGATTTAATACAGGCAACGTCATCGGGATGCATATGCGGTCGTGTGAGATCCTTCCGGGCGTGAGAGTGACCAACGACAGATGTCTGATTCTCGATGACGGGCCCACCGCCGTCCTCGGAGATCTGCACCTTGGTTATGAAAGCGCGCTCGAAGAGGAAGGCATGTACATCCCGAGGATGAACACGGGGTCGATAAGGGATGCCGTGAACAGCATCCTATCCGAGTACGAACCGAGAAGAGTCGTGCTCCTGGGCGATATAAAGCATGATTTCAAGAGATCCAAACGTGAAGCGAGAGACGAGGTCAGGAAGATAATCGAACTCCTGATGGAAGTCTCAGAAGTGACGGTTGTCAGAGGCAATCATGACAATTTCCTTCAGAATATACTCAGCGATATGGGGCTGAATGCCGTCAACCACACGGACATCGGGGGGTTCAGGATGGAGCATGGGCACGAAGACTCCGGAGTCAGACCGGTGGTGATCGGGCATGAGCACCCGTCCATACGGATTCCCGGTGCCATGAGCGGGGGCATGAAGATGCACTGCTTCGTGCATCAGAGGGAAGAGGGCATCATCGTGCTCCCGCCGTTCAGCCCCTTCTCTTCGGGGAACGACCTGGTGCTTGACGGGAAATGCATAATGGCCCCCGCACTGAGCAGTTCGAATTATCCCGAAGCGGACATATACGGGGTCTCGGAAGTCGGGGTGATGAGACTCGGCAAACTCAAAGATGTCATGGATATCACCATTTGATGTTCCGGTTTTGACAGCCGGATATAAGGATGCCGCCGACCTAATTAAATAAGTGTAATATATTTCGGCCATTAGGAGATAGATCATATGTCAATGACTCCAAGAGAAAGAGTAATCTCAGCGATGAAACGCGAAGAGCTCGACAGGCCCCCGGTGGCGATTTTCACCCAGGCCGCTACGATCGGGCAGATGGACAAGGTTGGCGCGGCATGGCCGGAGGCCCACAAGAAAGCAGAACTCATGGCAAAATTGGGGACCGCACAGGCGGACGTTTTCGGATTCGAGTGCGTAAGGGCACCGTTCTGTCTCACAGCCGAGGCCGAGAGGCTCGGATGCAGGGTACAGGTCGAGAAGAAAGACGCCGCCCCGATGATAAAGGAGCATCCCTTCAAATTCGACCCCATGATGGGCGAGTATGACGACCCCGCGGCTATCATGGCCCCGGAGGAGTTCATAAAGGGCGGAAGGCCCGCAGAAGCAATCAAAGCGATGAACCTCATGAAGAAATCCCACGGTGCGGAATACGCGATCGTGGCGGGCAACACCGGACCGTTCACACTCGCAGGGCACATGATCAACACCGAGAACATGGTATTCGGTATGATGATGGCCCCGGAAGAAGTGGCGAAATGGGTAGCGGCCGTCAATCCGATAGTAAAGACATACACACAGGCACTCTCCGATGCGGGTGCGGATGTCATCCAGATGTCCGAACCGTCGGCATCCACGGACATGCTTGCACCCGACATGTTCGAGTCTGCATCCGGTATGTACGTGAAAGATAGCCTCGCCAAAGTCAAAGACGCATTCTCGGTCCTGCACATCTGCGGAGACACATACCCCATACTTGACGGTATGATAAGCACCGGCGTCTCCGGACTCTCGATCGAAGAGAAGGTCGATCCGTTCAAAGCTGCCGAGAAAGTCGCCAAGAGGGCGGCCCTCGTAGGTAACGTCGGATCGGTCAAACCGCTCTTCCAGGGAACACCCGAAGAGGTCAAGACCGCGGCGCTGAACAGCGCTAAAGCGGGATTCAGCGTCATATCATCCGGTTGCGGTGTGGCAACGGCCACTGCCGATGCCAACATGAAGGCGCTCGTCGACGCGATAAAGGGATTCAAATACTGAATTCAGACAGAAACCTCTTCCAAACAATTTCCATTTTTCCATGCTCTTACGGACATAAACGATAGGATATCCGCTGTTTTCGATTCATGGTAGCCGGAAAACATTTATTCCCTAGCATGACCATGCTCTCATGTGTCCCGGATACTGAGCACGAATGCGGAGTATGCTGAGAAACTGAAGACAATACTCGGTCTGAGAGCGGAGCCTGTGGCCGTCAAACTCATAAAAGAGGGGGACGAGTATCCTTCCGGCCCCTCGCTCCCGGAGTCGCCGATGA
>JAITTK010000082.1 GCA_031287135.1 Candidatus Methanoplasma reticulitermitis | reverse complement strand
TCCGGAGGTCTCGACCTCTTCTTTCTTTCCACAGGGAGTTCTTCCCCCGTACGGATGAGATGCACTATCCTCTCAGTTAGATCCTGTTTCCCGCCATGTGTGCTGATCCCTTCTTTCCTGCAGAAGCCGATCAGTTCGGATTTGAGGTAATACGTACCCCTGAACTCGTCCAAACTCATGTCCGTGCTTATATCCGACATTAGTAGAAATCACCTTGGAAAACAAACAGAAAAGAGGGATTGCCCCCTCGTTTAGTTCAGAGTTTGCAGAGTTTCAGTAGCTTGTTCCACTTCCTGTCGACCTCTTCCTGCATGCGCTCCACGACCGGTTCCCATCTGTCGTTCTTCAGATGTTTGAACCTGCCCTGGGAATCGATCCAATCGGTTATGGGCTTTTTCTCCACTTTGCCGTCGGCTATCCTCTGACTCTCCGGCGACAGACTGAAAGTCCCGTTCTCGACCTCGTACAGGGGCCAGACACATGTCTCCGTCGCAAGCCTCGATATCGCGATCGTCTCATCCGATGCGAACCTCCATCCTCTGGGGCAGGGAGCTATTGCGTTTATGAACGAGGGGCCGTTGACATTGAATGCTTTCTGAGACTTTTGGATCATGTCCCTCCATGCATGGGGTGCCGCCTGTGCTACGTACGGTATCTCGTGGGCCGCCATTATCATCGTTATGTCCTTCGGGAACTCTTTCTTCCCGGAGGATGCGTTTCCTCCCCACGACGTGGTTGTCGATGCTCCCATCCCGGTCGCACTGGACCTTTGGATACCCGTGTTCATATAGGCCTCGTTGTTGAGACAGACGAACAACATGTTGTGTCCCCGCTCCATCGCACCAGACAGGGCCTGGAGTCCTATATCGTATGTGGCACCGTCCCCGGCGAAAGCTACGAATTTTATATCCTCGGTTATCTTGCCCTGTCTCTTCAGGGATTTGTAAGCTGTCTCCACACCCGCGCATGTCGCCGCTCCGTTCCCGAATGCGGTGTGTATGTACGGTGTCTTCCACGAGGTATACGGGAAGATCGTGGTGGAGACCTCGAAACATCCTGTTGCGCATGACACCGCCACATCCTTGTCCGTGCCCATCAGGATCTGTCTTGCGATTATGGATTCCGAACAACCGGCGCACAGTCTGTGACCGCTCGCCAGCCTTATCGGGATTTTATTAAGGTCCTTCAATGCAAGTGTGCTCATTCTTTCACCCCCAGGAAGTTGATCCTCTTGGCCCTTCCGTCCTTCACATCCTTGAACACCGACATGAAGTCCGATATCATTGTGTCCGCTCCGCCGAGACCGTATATGTAGTTGTACATCTTGGGAACCGAATCGTTCTCGATGGCCGCCGCAACGACCTCCGGGAACATCGGACCGTACGAACCGACACTCAGATGCCTGTCCATGACTATCACTGATTTTTTCCCTTTCATGAGCTTCGCGAGATCGGCTATCGGCCACGGCCTGAAAAGGCGAGGCATCGCGACACCGACCTTCATACCCTCTCCGCGCAGTTGGTCGACGGCCGTCTTCATTGTTCCGAATGACGAACCCAGGACTATCGCGATGCAGTCTGCGTCATCGCACATGTACCCCTCGACCGCGTTGTATCTCCTGCCCGATATTTTCTCGAATTCTCCGAACGCCTCTTCCGTGACTTTGAGGGCGTTCTCCATCGCTTTTACCGTCTGGTATTTATGGGGGAAGTAGAACATCGGCCCGTCCATGAGGTTGTGAGACACGGGGTTCCTCACATCCAGAAGGGGATACATCGGCTTGTACTCACCGACGAATTTCTTGACATCGTGGGTGTCGACAGGCGTCATCCTCTCTATCGCATGGGTCAGTATGAACCCGTCAAGGTTCACAAGGCCCGGGAGCTGGACATCCGGGTGTTCGGTTATTCTGGGCGCGATTATCGACATGTCGTACGCCTCCTGAACATTCTCCGCGAAAAGTGTGACCCATCCGCAGTCCCTTGCCGACATGACGTCCCCGTGGTCGTTGTTTATGTTGATCGGCCCGCTGACCGCCCTGTTCGCGACCGCCATTATGATCGGTACCCTCATCGACGAGGTTATCGGAAGCATCTCCCACATGTATGCGAGTCCCTGTGATGCCGTTGCCGTGAAGGTCCTCGCGCCGGCAGATGCCGCCGTTGTGCACAGGGTGAGCGCACTGTGCTCGGACTCCACGCACACGAACTCTGTATCCACCTCTCCGTTGGCGACATATTCTGCGAATTTCTCCACTATGATCGTCTGAGGCGTGATCGGATACGCCGCACACACGTCCGGATTGATCTGCCTCCAGGCGAGAGCTACCGCGGTGTCTCCGTTGATGGCTATATCTGAATGCTGGTTGCTCATGTTCACTCCTCCTTCATCGTTATCGCCTTCTTCGGACAGACCTTGGCGCATATCCCGCAGCCTTTGCAATGCGACAGTTTTATCCCTTTTATGGCGCTGTCCTCGACCAGCACGCTGTCGTCGGGGCAGTATATCCAGCATGTGAGGCAGTCTATGCATTTGTCCATGTCTATCACCGGGACTGCACTCCTCCAGTCGCCTGTCTGGAATTTCTCGGAATTGCCGGGCTCCGTGACACGGTCCCCGACGACCAGATCTCTATAGTCGGCCATGTTTACCATTACCGCACCTCCTCATATGCTCTTTTCAGGGCCGCCAGATTCTTTACGATCATCTTATCCTGGAGCTTGCCCTCAAATTTGGTTGTTATGTGATCTTCCAACGCTTCATAGCTTATTATCGGCCTTATCCTGACCAACGCGCCGAGCATCGATGTGTTGGCCATCGGACGGCCTATCTCATCGGTGGATATCTTGGTCGCATCCACGACGTGACATTCCGCGTCGGTGCCTATGGCCTCCTGTATTTCGGACACGGTGCCCGGATAGTTCGCGACTATGGTCCCGCCTTTTTTCAGTCCCCTCGCCACATCCACTTTGCCTATAAGCGACGGGTCGACGACGACCACGATATCAGGTTCGTAGACCTGGGTGTGGACCTTTATGGGATGCTCGGATATTCTCGCGAATGCCCTGATCGGGGCCCCCATCCTCTCGGGTCCGAATTCCGGAAAGGCCTTGACATACTTCCCAGCGTGAATGGCCGCCTCGGCCAATATCTCATTGGCGGTGACGATGCCTTGACCTCCTCTTCCGTGCCAACATATTTCCGTATCCATGTCGAATCAACTAAAAAACATGAATACACATATCCGATTTAAACTCTTCCTTGATATTTCGAAAAAAGTAATCTTTCTTATTCAACTTTTATCATTAATCACAGTTTTTCTTGTTTTTTATACGAAATATGCAGATAATACTTCGAATTTCGAATATATTCTAGATAACTATTAAACTTTGCTGTCACTCTGCTGCCGTAGGTCTATCGGATATTCGGCCGGTCTAAAAAAAGATATTATAATAGAACTAATACCTATACCCGTAGCGGGACGTCGGTCCTGCGACGAATAAAATTCTTCCAAGAGTGTAATTGCCATGGATAAGAAGATAGTAGATGTCAACGAGTTGCGCGTGGATGATGTGCCCTATGTAGGCGGCAAGGGAGCGAACCTCGGCGAACTCACATCCGCCGGTTTTCCGGTTCCGGGGGCATTCGTCCTCACGACCGTTGCTTATGACTACTTTTTGGAAAAAAGCAAGATCATGGGCAGGATAGAGGACGAGCTCAACGGCATAGACAGGACCTCGGATCAGAGTCTTGCCGATGCATCCAAACGTATAAGGGCCCTGTTCGAGACCTATGAGATACCTGACGACCTTAAGAAGGAAGTGATGTCCGGTTACAGGATACTCGTCCCGAAAGGGAGTACCGGTTTCGTGGCCGTCAGATCGAGTGCCACGGCGGAGGATCTTCCCGATGCCAGTTTCGCCGGCCAGCAGGAGACATATCTGAACGTTAAGGACGAGGAAGATCTGTTCGACAAGATACGTAAGTGCTGGTCGTCGTTGTTCACGGCCAGGGCCATATCCTACAGGGAGAAACAGGGCTACGCCCACGAAGAGGTCAAACTCGCCGTCGTGGTGCAGAAAATGGTGAACTCGGACGTTTCGGGGATAATGTTCACTGTGGATCCGCACAGCGGGGCCAAGAATATCATCATCGAGGCCGGATACGGGCTGGGAGAGGCCATCGTGGGCGGAGAGGTGACACCGGACACCTATGTCATCGATAAATCGAAGATGACCATAACGAAAAAAAGGATATCCACCCAGAAATGGAAGTATATCAGGGGACCGGAGGGGGGATGTCTCAAAGAAGATGTTCCCGAATGCGATGAGAAGGGACAGAAGATCGATGACTCCCGCATCCTGGAGATCGCGGAGATCGGCCGCCAGGTGGAAATACACTATCAGAAACCGATGGACATGGAATGGTGCATCGAAGGCGGCAAGGTATACCTCGTACAGGCCAGACCCATAACCGCCGTCGGGAGCTCGTGCGGGAACGGGGACAACGGCGCCTCCAGCGAAGATATCATACTTACGGGCCTGGGTGCGAGTCCGGGCCTTGCGACGGGCACCGTCAGGATATATGACGTGACAATGAGTCTGGACATCGTGAAGGACGGGGATGTCCTTGTCACGAAGATGACGATGCCCGACATGGTCCCTGCGATGAGCAGATCTGTCGCCATAGTGACGGACGAGGGAGGGATGACATGCCACGCCGCGATAATATCCCGGGAGCTCGGGACACCCTGCATCGTAGGCACGGGGTGCGCGACCGATTCCCTGAAGGACGGCGACACGGT
>JAITTK010000080.1 GCA_031287135.1 Candidatus Methanoplasma reticulitermitis | reverse complement strand
ATGTGCATCCGTGCGAATCGCGATCGCGGGGTGGGCCCCTGCTGGCAGCAATTCGGAGCAGACCTCCGTCCATTGTACGTTCGGGCGCTCGGTACAACTCCGTCGTCGTATCGCCGTCGCTGCAGCCGTACAGGAAGGGCCGTCTCATCCCGGACATCTACCTTGCGGGGGATGTCATACAATGCACATCGGCGGTCATGCCCGGCCCGACGATGAGTCAATTGGGTTCTTCGGCCGTCAAACAAGGCAATGTCGCCGGGACAAACGCCGCCGGCGGGAAAGCGCTGTTCGGACCTGTCGCCAGCCCGTGGATCAGCGTCATAGGCGAGAACCAGATAGCTGGTACCGGGCTCTCGCTCGGTCTCGCCTCATGGTACGGGATCGATGTCGTATGCGGGAAGGCGGTCGGGTTGACACGCGCAAGATACTATCCCGGAGCGACGAAGATGACTGTGAAAGTTCTTGCGGACGCGACTTCGCGTAAATTGATAGGTGCACAGATAATAGCGGGGGAGGAAGCAACCGGAAGGATCGACTGGCTCACGGCCGCGGTTATATCCGGCATGACTGCGGACGATTTCCTTGTACGTGCCGAGAATGCATACTGCCCCCCGACATCGATGGTGAAGGATGTCGTCATATCGGCCGTGGAAGACCTCTGTGCAAAGCTGAGGGTTCAGTGATAAGATGGAATACAAAGAGTACAAGAAACTGTATGACTCCCTCAACAGACCGGGGGATATCGGTCTGCTCATAGAGAAAGGGTACGACCACAGGCTGGTGGAGACCCTTTACACACAGAAGACCAGCAGGGATGTCAAGAAGCGTTTCCACATGGTGAAGCAGAAAGCCCCCGTCATGCTGAAGGAGTGGAAGAGAGGAAGGACGATAATGGAGATCTCGGACCACTACAGGTTCCCTCCCATACTTGTCGCCATGTTCATATTCCTGGAAGACGGAGCGAGCAAGAAGCAATTCTGGGAGTTCATAAAATCCCCGGAGCTTCTGGACAGTCCGGATACCGCCGAAGAGGTCAGGGATGTCGTGAGGAACGATTATGTCTATTCTCCTGTTGCCAACGACAGACAGAGGGAGAGGGGGATATGGGGGGAGGAGCTCCTCCACGAATGGCTTGACGGCCAGGGAATCACATACAAGACGGAGGAGGACCTCCGGGGCGGAGAAGGACAGAAGACCCCTGACTGCCTTCTGGACGAACCGATGGTCTATGAGGGGAAGAAGATCTGCTGGATAGAGAGCAAAGCGTCATTCGGCGACAATGTCGAATTCCGTTTCAACTCAAGAAAGCAGCTGTGTCCTTACACGAAGCTCTTCGGACCGGGCCTTGTCGTGTACTGGACAGGATGTCTGGATGACATGGAATGCCCCGAGGACGTCTACATATCGGACATGTCCGTGCTGGACAGGAAATTGGACCGGATCAGCGACTGAACGTCCTGTTTCTGTACTCCTCTCTCAGTTCACCCAGCACAGCCGTCCTTTCCGCGAATGCGTTGTGCTTGTGTATCGACTCCTCCGACTCGCTCTTCACCGTTATCTCCACATTGTCCGGGAGTCTTTCATACCTGTCGACGACGAACTCGAGGACCTTCCTCACTACATCCTCCACGAATCTGGGGTTCGTGTGGGCGTTTATAACGACCTGGCCCTCATCATCTCTCTTGAGGAGCTCGTAGGTCGGGGATGAGAACGCACCCTGAACGATGTCTATGATCTCGTCTGCTTCTATCTCCGTGTCATCGTCCATGGTGAACAATGCGGTGCATATGTTCCTCTGGTTGTGAGACATTATGGGCACCTCGCTGCCGCAACCCAGCATCTCGGTCACGGTCTGCTGCGCGCACGGGCATGCCGTCATTCCGATCACCTCCACGCCTATGGTCTTCCTGACTTTGCCGCCCCTGACCACAGACCCTCCGGCCAGTAACTTGTATATCTCCAATGTGTCCCTTCCGGTGGGCGTTTTGCTTTCCCGGAAGTATTCCGCCCTGATGCTGACATTTGCGGTCTGGGCATATTCATGGTGGATCAGAAGTTTCTTGCACATATCGCTGGCCATATTCTCCAGCCCGGTCACCGGAGCTTTTATGCTTTCTTCGACGACATCGCTTAGGACCTCAACGTTCCTTGACAGATGAGACCCTTTCTGATCGGCCGGGAGGTCCACGAATATATCTATGGAACAGTTCAGAGCCCCGTTGAGAGTGTTGCTTATCCCTTTTCTTCTGACCGCGACGGGTTTCCTGACACCGGTCACGCCGACCTTGGTCAATTTGGACCATGTATCCCCTCTTTTGTATTGCACATCGCACTTAAGACCCATGTCGCGTAATATCGTTTTAACTTAAAAAGTATGTAGTTACAAGAAACTTAGTAAGAGTAATAAATATCAGTCGGTGTGCCATCCCGTGAGCATGTTGTGCGGTATAGACGAGGCCGGAAGGGGTTCGGTGCTCGGCCCTCTCGTGGTGGGGGCGGTTTACTCGGAATCGGATACCGCGGTCATCGGGATCGGTGTCAAAGACTCGAAGAAGCTCTCGCCCAGGACCAGAGAGCGCATGTATGATCAGATCAGAGACGTCTGCAGGACCGGTACCGTGATCGCATCGGCTTCGGAGATAGATGAACTCCGGAAGACCGTCTCGCTGAACGATATCGAATTGGGGATGTTCGTGAAGGCGTGTTCGGAGGTCCCGGTATCCGTCGTGTATGCGGACTGCCCGGATGTCAACGAGGCGGGTTTCTCAAAGGACATGGGCATGAGGGTAAAGGGACCCGAGATCATTGCCAGGCATAAAGCGGATGACATATTCCCGATCGTGTCTGCCGCGTCCATAATCGCAAAGGTCACGAGGGACAGGATGATAGAGGATATACAGAGAGAGTTCGGCATGAACATCGGCAGCGGATACCCAAGCGACCGCTACACCATGGAATTCATAGAAAAATGGATAAAAGATAACGGGAGTCCACCACCGCATACACGTTGCTCCTGGGAACCTGTGAGGCAGATGATGACCCTCTCTAAGAACACCAGGATCAGCGACTGGTGATAACATGAGCATGGAAGCTTCGATTCAGACTCTCATTGACAAATTCCACAGGAAAATGGACAAAGACGAGCGGGCAAAGGAGGAGATAATGCCGCTTAGCAAGACGATCAACATAGATCTCTCGACCGAGCACTATTCGATGAGGCTGGAGAATGCCAGAATAGAGGATTTCAGACCGGAGATGCTCAGCGGCGCCGATATCACCCTCATATCCACACCCGAAAGCCTTCAGGGACTGATCGACGGCACTCTGAGACCGATGAAAGCATACATCACGAAAAAAATCTCTGTCAAGGGAAACATACAGGACCTTCTGTTCCTTAAGAAATTCTTCTGATCCCCGTCCGACCGGTACCGCATCACCGTCTTCGGCTGCCGCATGGTTTCGTCCGGAAGATCACGATCTCCGACAGTGCGGTAAAACATCCCGTGCCGTCGGAGGTCCGGGATGGGATGGATCACAGGATTAGGACCCTGGGGCGGAGGTATGATTCGTCTATAACCGCATTGACTTCGTAAACCCGCTTTATGTTCTCCGGGGTGAGGACCATCCTTGTCGGCCCCGCGGCCACGATCCTCCCGCTCTGAAGCAATATCACCTTATCGCAGAATCTCATCGCGAGATCGAGGTCATGAACTATCGCGCAGGCCCCGATCTTCCTGCGATGGACTATATTGTGTATCGTCTCCATGACATCTATCTGGTATTTGACATCGAGATTGCTGGTTGGTTCATCAAGGAGCAGTACCTTGGCCTCTTGGGCTATGGCCCTGGCGATGAGTACCCTCTGAGCCTGTCCGCTGCTGAGTTTGCTGAAATCGGTGGCCGCGAATTTCTTCACGTCCATTTCCTCCATTGCATTCCAGGCAATCTCCCTGTCCCGCTCACCGAACTCCCATGTGACGTGCGGCCTGCGGCCCATGAGAACTACCTCGAACACATTCGGGGTGATTGTGTCGTTGGAAGAGTTGTGAGGCACATAGCTTATGTTCTTCGCAACATCCGGCCTCGGAAGAGACCTTATCTCCTTGGCATCAAGGGTTATGCTGCCCTGCTGAGGAGACAATATCCCGTTTATGCATCGCACCATGGTGGTCTTCCCGGATCCGTTCGGCCCCAATATCCCCAGTATCTCGGATGGATGGAGTTCCATCCCCACATTCCTAAGTACAGGGTCACTGCCGTAACTGAACTCGACGCCCTCCATTCTGAGCTGCATTGTATCAGTAATACTTGCACCTGTTTTTTATAATTTTGGTGTTACGAATTAAAAAAAGGTATGTTTTAATACAGAAACCCGTATTCAGCGGCATGAATGCCAAAGTTGGTGCGATCATAGCCGTTGCCATTCTTGTCGCCGCTGGGGCGGCTGCGTATATGGTCCTGAAAAACGACGGAGCCTCGGGAGACATTGACGTTGATCTCGAGGTCTTCGGAAATGCCGACAGAGATTGGAAAATCGATGAGAACGATGCGGAGATCGTCGAGGAATACATCAAAGCACAGTCTGACGGCAATGACGAAAAGATCTCGGAACTCGAGGGGAAGATGAGCCTCAGATTTGCCGATGCGAACAACGACGGCGTCATCGACGGCAGAGATGCGGAACAGATACGTGCGATAGCCGGCGGCACGGCCGAACATCTTTGGTTCCTCGACGGCATCCAGAAAGAACGGGACATGGATCTAGACATCGGAAGGATCGGTGCCGAGTACTTCACCAACACCGAGATGATGCTGATCCTCGGACAGGGCGGCAATGTCGTCGCGGTGGACAACGCACCGTACGTCTGCCGGGATTTCTACTTCGATGAGGAACAGCGGGCCGGCCTCAAAAACATGGTCAACATGAGCATGCCGGACTATGACCTCGTGAACAGCATGGATCTCGATGTTCTGCTGGTCTTCGCTCCCCTGACCTCCGCCAAATATGAGGAAAAGCAGGAGAAGATCGTCGGATGTGATGTTCTTTATCTGGGACTGTATGTCCCGGATCTCACCAACACCTCGAAATCCAACTTCATACAGGGGATACTGAAAGCGGGGTACATATTCGGCAACGTCGAGCGTGCCGAGGCATACACCAATTGGATAATTGACCACAGGGACAAGCTGTTGGGCATGGCGGATTCCATACCCGACGGCGAGAAACCGATCGTGGGGATGAGTAATTACACATCGACACAGTATTTCATGAACGAGACATACAAAACGATCAGCCTCTACAAAAGCGGCGACCCGCTCGGACAGGCTGTGATTCTTGCAGGAGGCAGGAATATACTCGGGGTCATAGGAGGCGACGGGGATACATCCGGAGGAGCCACGGTTCAGGTGGATGCGATCTTCAACGACGATCCGGATGTGCATGTTGATTACTTCTTCCTGCACATGGTCAAATACACCTACGGCGGCTCCGTTAACCCCGGGGTACCGGACCACGGTTACACCACGGACGATTACTCGGAGATAGAGGCCGCATGGAAGAATGCGAGCGGCCGCACTCTTATCACGGATGAGAAAATAGCCATGATAGCCGGCGATTTCAGGAACGGATGCACCGGAGGGATACTTCTCGCGGCCTATATGGCCAAGATTATAAACCCCGATGCATACTCGTCGATAGACCCGGTCGGACTCCACAACGAGTACATAGACTGGATGGGGATCAAGGACTACAACATAGACCATAACGGCGTGTTCGTATACACCGGTTACGCATGAAACAAGGGGGACCGCCCCCTATCTTCCTTAACGAGGGACCTGAATGGGAACAATCACATCGAAGCTGTTCGGAAACAAAGAAGACGATGCGGACCGGGAATCGATACGGAAAGTACGTGCGAAGAGACTTACCTACATAATTGCGGTGACCGTCGCACTTCTGGTGCTAGCGGGATACTCGGTGACCATAAGCTCGACGACGATAACTCCTTTGCAGGTGTATGAGACCTTCATAAACCAGATATT
>JAITTK010000053.1 GCA_031287135.1 Candidatus Methanoplasma reticulitermitis | reverse complement strand
TTTCATTCATATCACCTGAAATGAATCGGAATGTGCTAATAATGAGGTTGTATTAAAACCTCACCCCATCTGACTGCTTCGGAAAAGGAATCCCGGGGTCATTCGATCTTCGTCACAGTGCCGTCGGGATGCGATACCAGTATGATGTCGGCGGTGTTGAGGAACAGACCGTTCTCAACAACTCCCGGTATTATGTCGATCCTGGACTCGAGGAAGAACGGGCTCTCTATCGATTTGAACCTGCAGTCGTATATGTAGTTCCCCGCGTCGGTAACGAAAGGATCGTCCCCGCACATCCGTAACACGGCTTCGCATCCTTGTTTCTCCAGAGCGTATGCCGTCTTCTTATGGCCGAACGGCACGACCTCCACCGGGACGGGGGTTTTCACGCCCAGTTTCTCCACGATTTTGGATTCGTCGACGACTATGACTTCCGTCAGACTGGCAGCGGCAACGATTTTCTCACGGAGGAGCGCACCCCCGAGGCCTTTGATGAGCTGTTTATTCGGATCGACCTCATCCGCACCGTCTATGGTCACATCTATGCGGCTGACATCGTCGATGTCGGAGATTCCGATCCCGCAGTCGCGTGCCAGGTCCTCCGTGCGCCGGGATGTCGCGACGCATCTGAGATTGAAACCGCTCTTCAGCAACTCCCCGACCCTGCGTACGGCATATTCGGAAGTTGATCCGGTGCCCAGTCCCACGGTCATCCCGTCTTTGACATAATCGTCAACGGCTTTCTCCGCGACGATTTTCTTGAGGTTCAGCGCATGCGGCTCCATCGTATCCTTCCCGCCGGTCCGGCTATGCCTTCATTGTTTATCATCTTTCCCGGCTGAATGCGGGCGGATTCTCCCGGTGTAGATTTAATTAACAGCACAGCAATAATGTCCCATGCGCCTGGCAGCCCTGTATTCCGGAGGCAAGGATTCGACCTTCGCACTGTATCTGGCAAAGCAGATGGGACACGATATCCCGTATCTTGTGAGCATAGTGCCGAAAGCTCAGGAGTCGTGGCTGTTCCACGTTCCCAACATAGGGACGGTCCCGCTGATGGCGGAGTCCCTCGGGATCGAGCTTATAACCGCGGAGACATCCGGTTCCGAAGATGATGATATGAATGGCCTCAGGAATGCGTTATGCCGTCTGGATGTAGACGGTGTGGTGACCGGGGCCGTATGGTCCGACTATCAGTGGGACCGCATGAATCTCGTATGCGGCGAGTTGGGCCTCAGGGTGATCGCGCCGCTCTGGAGGAAGGATCAGGACATGGTGCTGGACGAGATATTGGCATCCGGGATCAAAGCTGTGATAGTGGGATGTTACGCCGAGGGCCTTGACGAATCCTGGCTCGGCAGGGAGCTGGACCCGGAGGCCGCCGAGGGCCTGAGGGCCCTCAGAGAGACGTACGGCATCAGTGTGATAGGCGAGGGCGGGGAGTATGAGTCCATGACGTTGGACTCCCCCATGCACAGCGGCCCCATATCCATAACGGAATATGAAAAAGATTGGAAAAAGGGTAGCGGGACCATCGTTGTGAAGAAGGCCTGCATAGCCGAAAGGCGATCATGATTCTATCCGTTCGATGGCCTTCACGATGTTGTTTATCTCCTTCTGAGGGTCCTTCCACATCCCCGGGGTCCAAACCCTGTGTATGTGCCAGCCTCTGGATTCAAGGTATTTCTGTCTGTGATAGTCCCGTTCCCTCGTGGAGTCGGACATCTCGTAGATATGGCTGTCGCATTCGATACCCAGTATGTATCTGTCGTCCTGCCTTATCGCGAGGTCGATCTGGTATCCGCCTATGCCGACATCCCTCTCCACGCTGTATCCCTTCCTGACAAGCGCGTTATAGACCCTCTCCGGTATCGGTGATTCCCCCGGTATGGGCTGTGACGACTTCCACCTGTTGTCACCGAACGACTCCAATATACTCGTGGCCAGTTCTTTGTTGCCGTTGCTCACGGCCTCCGCATACTGCAGATATTTCTTAAGTATCCTGGGGCCGTCGTTCTTCGAATTCTCGACCTGGAGTTCTTCCGGATCGAACGATGAGACTATGTGGATCTTCTTCTTGGCGCGGCTGATGGCCACATTCAGACGGTTCTCCCCTCCTTTGTTGTTGAGCCATCCGAACCTCTGCATGAGCTTCCCTTCCCTGTTCTTGGCATAGCCGATCGAGAAGATTATCACGTCGCGTTCATCTCCCTGCACGCTCTCTATGTTCTTTATGAAAAGGCCGACGTCCTCTCCGTTATCGAACCTCGTCATCTCCTGATTGACCGCTTTCCCGAACTCCGGGTCCTTCGCGGACTCGTCATCGATGAGATCGTTGATAAGGTCCCTCTGTGAGACGTTGAACGAGATTATCCCGACGGTCTCGTTCTCTTTCCTGGTCTTGAAGAACTCCCTGAGGATCTCCACTATCTTCCTGGCCTCTTTGACGTTGGCCTTGTTCTCCCATTCCCCGCTCACCTTGTGCACCTCGATCGGAGGTCTTTCCGGCCGGATCACATTCGGCGATACGTACAGCTTACCGCCGTAGAATGCGTAATTGGAGAATGCTATCAGCTCCTCGTACTTCGAACGGTAGTGGAAGTTGAGCAATATGTTGTCATAACGGGTTCTCGCAAGGTCAAGCAGGCTCTCCTCTTCGAGTACCGCCGAGACCTCGTCCTCCTCGGTGTCGTAATCGTCGTCGTTGCCGTACTCGATGCGCCCGGACCCCAGATTGGACGGACGAAGCTGCTTGTGGTCACCGGCTATGACGACCTTCTTCGCACGGTATATCGAAGGTATGCCTTTCTCGACATACATCTGCGAGGCCTCATCGAATATCACGAGGTCGAACAGCCCCATCTCAAGCGGCATGATCTCGGACACGACCTCGGGGGTCAGGAGCCATATCTTGACCCCTTTGAACAATTCGTAGCTGTAACGGTTGATGAATTTGTTCAGGCTCCATTTCCTCTTGTTCTCTATTATCCTCACTATGTCGCCGCGGCGTTTCGACTCCGTGATATAGCGGAGATTCTCCTGAAGTATCTCCTCGACCCGGTCCCTGGTAAGTTCTTTCTTCTCTCCGATCTTACGGTCCATGTCCGAAACTATGCTGTCGAAATCCTGTATGTCCTGCATGAGGGCCTTGTGATCCGCGTCGAATCTCTGAAGGCGTTGATTCAGTATGTACTTCAGGATCATGTCGTTGCTTTCGGTGAATGGCCAGCCGGATTCTTTGGACAGCGTTATTATATTCCTGCCGTAGATGCGCTCGCGCTCGTTAAGCCTGTCATAGACCGTGGCTCTCGATGAATACAGATCGTAATCATCCAATGCCGCTATTATCCCCGTCGGGTCGTCAAGGATGATCTGGACCGTCCTCTCGTCATATTTGTCGAAGTACTTGTCGAGCATGGCGGTGGCCTCCCTGTTGACTTTGCTCTTCGAGAACATCCTAGACATGAACCCTTTGCTTCTCCACTCCACCATCTGTCTCTCGAGGTTCATCAGATCCGCCTTCATCTCGCCGATGTTGTATTCGGAGAGGTCCGGCTTCATAAGGGTGAACCAGGGTGTCCCGTCGACGCACTCGCAGTACTCGTTGAAGTTGGTCATGAGCACTCTGTCCCCGAACTTCCTGTTGAGTTCTTTCACATCGCCGTATTTGAGATCAAGTATCTTCGAGGACACCGAAGCCCTGATCATCTTGTACTTCTCGAAGTCTATCTTGTCTTCGAGGTCGAGCCATCTGCCCATGGAGTAGAGTTTATACGGTTCTATGCCGAAATCTCCGGGCTGATACATGGTCTCCGCTATGTTGGACAGCACATTCACATCCCGGTCTATGCTCTCCGACAGTGCCGTCAGATCGGAACCGGTCCGCGGGTGTCCCGCCTCCAGCATCTGTGCGAGCTGTTGGTAGAACACGTCCTTGTTACCGACATCGTCTATCATCAAGCAATATTTGGACAGATTGCCCAGTCTGGAATAGACGACATCCAACGCGGTCTTCTTCTCGGATACCATCAGAACGGTCCTGCCGCTGTTGATCGCGGACGTGATCAAACCCGTTATTACCTGCGACTTGCCGGTACCGGGGGGACCATGCACCACGAGTTCGTCTTCCTTGTTCACGGCCGTGATGACATTCTCCTGGGCGCTGTTCAGGGTGTTTATGTAGGTGATGTCGGTCTCGGAGGCCTCAAGTCCCTTCTCCCTCAGTGCGGGAAGGGAGAGCGGACTCGGCATATCGGAGTAGAAATCACCCGTGTTCAGGTCTTTGATGAGATCGGAAAGCACGGCATTGATCTCTCTGCCGGCCAGAAGCTCATCGAAATCCTTCTGGATATAGCTTGAGTATGTGGGATATTTCCCGAGTATCACATTTTGGACCATGCGCATGTCGCCCGGGAGGCATTCGGGGAACTCCCCGGCCCTGTAGTCGACGAACGGCACGGGATGGCCGTATGATGCCGTCAGCGGGAACCCCTGCTCTTCATAGAACGCGATGAGATCGCTCATGAAAGTCTCTCCGCTGCAATCCTCCACGACATTGTTCGGCAGAGGGCGGTTCTTTCCGCTGAACTTTATGAAAGCCAACAGAAGGGAATTATTGTATACCACGTCCCTGGAATCATCGAGTCTCACAGAAATGCTCTTCGCATCCTTGTCGAGTATCACCGGGAACAGTGCGAGCGGCGCACGTATATCGAAGTCCTCGCCCGGCAGCCTTCCCTCGACGAAAGGATATCCCACGTACAGGTCGTATTGGCCCTTGTCTCTGAGGTCTCTGTTGACCTCCCTTATAAGCTCGGTGAGATTCTTGAACACGCGGAGGTCATCGGCGCTTTTCGTCGAATCGCACAGCTTAAGGGACCTCTTCCTTCCGAACAGAAGGCCCATGAGGTCGAGGTCCGGTATGGTCGTAAGGTCAAAGGCATTCTTCCTGTAGAGCTTCCCCTGGTAAAGGAGACGGTTGTTCCTGCTGATATTTGTGAGTTTCTTCTGAAGTTCACGCAGGGTCTGGGCGACATCGGTGTCCATATTGGAGCCCCTTGCCGCCGTGACGGCATACTTCTTGGTCACCGAAAGGAACTCGTCCCCGTAAAGTTCCACGAACCTTTGGCCGACGCCGGGTATGGCGGCGAAATCATCCGCCTTCGTAGGAACCCGCTGTGCCATCTCCTTCAATGCTTCGTCGGAACACACCGTAGGGACCCTCCCTGTGGAATGCGTACGGTCTTCCCTTATCTGATCCCTCAATTCCAAAAGCTCGGAATAGAGATCGTCTTCTAGTCCCATGCAAACCCGAACGGCTACTATCCTAATTAATTTATCCCGATATCATACAATAATTGATTAATACTTCAGGCAGGATTGTGCGTAATATGATCCCAGTAGGAATCACCAATGAAGGAAAGACCATGGTGTCGGAGAAGAACACCGCTGCACGATGTTGCAGCGGGACCCTGCCGGTATTCTCGACGCCTGCGATGATCCTGTTGATCGAGAGGACGGCATCGGAATGTTTGATGCCCCTCCTCAAAGATGACGAGAGCACCGTCGGAACCATGTTGGATATAAAGCATTCCGCGCCGTCGGTTGTAGGTTCCGAGGTCAGCTGCAGAGTGGAGGTGTCGGAGGTCGACAGATCGAGGGTCGTGTTCGATGTCAGGGTCTGGGACCCCGCGGGTGAAGTGGGATCGGGGAAGCACGAGAGATTCATTGTGAACAGCAAGAGATTCATGTCTAGAGCGAATGAGAGGTTCGGAGACCGATAATCTCACATCTGAGCTTTTGCCGGCTCTTTGACTATGAAGGATAGAACGACCGTGAGGGCCGATATGGCGGTCGCAGCGATCGCGGAGAACACGAAACCGTCAAGGAACACATCCGGCGGAAGGTCCGGCAGGCTTATGCCCCCGGCTCCCGACCCGACCGTGAAGAGCATGGCGAAAAGAGCGGTCCCGACGGTACCCCCTAGGTAGATGAATTCGTTCATCACGGAAGAGCCCATCTCCCTGCTCTCGCCCTCCACGTTCTCTATGATGCGGCTGCCCATCGGACCGCCGCACAGGGCCCACATGAGTCCCATGCAGACCAGTGTCATTATGAGAGGCAATATCTGCATATCGCGGGCCATGAACACCATCACAAGGCATCCGACGGCGAGTATCCCGCAGGCCGCCACAGAAAATGATCTGCGCTGAGTCCTATCCGACCACCTGGATATAGGTATGCAGAAGGCCAGTGTCAGCAACGGGGATATCAGTATGTACATCCCGCTCGTCATAGATGAAAAGCCCATGCAGACATGCATGTAGAACGGCAACAGATAGAGCAGGCCCATGTATGTGAGGTTCGCCAGCGTATATGCCATGAGCACGGAGTCGAACTTCAGATTTTTAAATATGCGCAGGTTCAGCAAGGGGTCCGCCCGTCTGAGTTCCGTGATTATAAAAGAGGTCAGGAAGACGATGCATCCGACCGCCGGAAGGATCACGGATGGAATGTCATCCCCCCGCGGTGCCCGCTCGAGGGCCAACACACCGCATATTATGGAGGCAAAGAGTAACGCCGCTCCCGTGACATCGAGATGTCTGCCATTGTATCCGTCGTCCGCCGGGATGACTTTCAAGGCCATGGGTATTATGACCAGCCCAAGAGGGACATTTATAAGGAATATCCAGTGCCAGGATATGAGATCGGTGAGCACTCCTCCGATCACGGGGCCCAGCGCAAAACCGAGCGAACTGCCCAGAGTCAGTACGCCCATGCCGAGTCCCAAATTCGATGTCGGGAGGTATTTGACACAAGCCATCGGCACAGCGGCACCCATCATCGCCGCGCCGATGCCCTGGACAAGTCTGAAGGCAAGGAGCATGTGGAAACCGGTCGAGATCCCGCAGAAGAGAGAGCTGACGGTAAACAGTATCAATCCGAGCAGGAGGATTTTTTTTATCAGACCGTTCTTCGCGATCTTCGCGAACGTTATCAAAAGACCGGCCAGCATAACAAAGTATATCACGGAAACCCAGGCGATGGTTCCCGTATCTGTGTTGAATTCCTTGGCCATTATCGGCAGAGCGACATTGACTATGCTGCCGTCCAGGCCATCCATCAGGGATGCGAAAGCGACCACCGCCAGCACCAGCATGATACTCCTTCTTCCGGAAGCGGTCTCGGACATTGTCTCCGGGTGGTGTAAGCATGGTATATATTAGGATATTTGTTAAAATATCCCATGTATCAGTACCGGGAACATCAGGCATCCGGCTAATGGTATCCTGTCCATGCCGATGTCGGAGGGGATCATTCCGATGGCCGCGGAGATAGCCAGCACAATCAAACCGAAAGGGCCGGTCAGCAATACGACCAAAACAGTTACGAAGCATATTATGGCCCGGTTCATGCGCGTGGCATCGACCCTGCCGGATATGGCACTCATCATCCTTCCGGATGCGATTGTTATATGATAGCCGATAAAAGAGGAGACCGCGCAGCAGAAAAGCAGAAGCAGGAATTCAGGAGAGCAGAATCCGGCGGCACCATCCCCGATGATATCTCTGATTACAAGCACGGTCCCGGACCTCCCGCTCCCAGAAACGGAGAGCGTGACAAGCGAGAACACCGAAGTAACAGTCCCTATCGAAGCAACTACCGATATGAATCTCTCCGGCCTGTCTTCAGGCATGAACAGCGATGACAGCGTCGCACCCGCGGTCGCAGTGATCCCGGGATACCACCCTGCGAGAGATCCCATGATCACGCCTTTGATCCCGGGGACGTGGTCCACAGGTGGCATCCCGTCGTCATCCTGTTCGGGTATCGAGGCATTATGCAGCGAACTCAGGAGAGCGGGTATGCCGAACAGTCCCGTCAGCAGCGGGAAAAGCAGGGTCCCTTCTCCCAAGATTCCGGCAGACGGTATCCGCAGGTCCATGCAGATCAGCCCGACAATTCCGGACAATAACATCAGAACCAGTGCCCAGATCTTCTTCTGAATCCCATCCTCATTAAGAGTGATGACTAACAGCGTGAACGAGACCACGGACACCGAGAATATATCCAAATGAGCGGCCAGTCCGTTGAGCATAAGGTATTGGACGGGAATCGCAAGAAGTATCGCCGATGCAGAGCCGACCGCGCTGCCGATGGCGGCCGCTCTCACGGCGCGCATGCCGAGGCCGCGCATCAGAAGCCTGTGTCCGGGGAGCACGGTCAGAACCTCATCCGGGTCCGGTGCGCCGATGAACACCGACGGGACGAAATCCACGAAAGAATGGACGACCGATGCAGACATTACGCAGGATGAGATCAGTATCGGGACATATTCAGCTTCGGTGTGCAAGACCAGGAACGATTCCATAGCCGGGTAGGACAGAAGCATGATCGAGGCGAGTGTGTTGACGTGTATGCCGGGAACAAGGCCGGAGAATGTACCTATAGCGGACCCCACCACGCATGCCACCGCAACAAGCAAGATAATTTCCGGCCCCATGCCGGAATGACCGTGCCGCACGGTTTTAAAAACCGAAATTACAGTTAGTTTAAGGTCCCCTGATTTCCACCGTCCCGTTATTCAAATGAATGTCCAGCATAGTCTTTATCTTCATGCCGAGGCGTCCGCCGATATCCTCCGCCCCGGAATTTTTATTGAGGACGACCAGTACGTCCGCTATGGATATCCCGTTCTCTGTCAGGGCACCGACCAATGCGGACAGTGTCCCGCCCGTGCTCAGTACATCGTCGACTATGACCACCCTATCGCCTCGGTCCAGTCCGTTCACGTACATCACGCGGTCGGAATAACCGGTGCTGTATTTCACTGGGATTTCCCCATCGATACCGTATGATCTCTTTCGGATAACGGTATAGGGTATCCGCAGTCTAAGGGACAGGGAAACAGCGAGCGGTATCCCCATGGATTCCGGTGCCAGAATGCGGTCGCAATCGAAATCGCACACAGACAGCATCCAATCCGCTATCTCCTCAAGGATGTCCGGCTCCATCATCGGTATGCCGTCGGTAACAGGGTGGATCATGTAATGGTACCCATTGATGTCCAAGACCCGACTGTGCATAATGCTGGCCTTCAGCTTCTCATACATCGTCATAACAACGCCGTGTCGGTTTTTAACTGTACCATACCGAACGGCCGTGAGATCCATCTCGGCCCGATCACGATATGACAATAACGATACGCAGATTCGGAATCTGCGTATCTGTCGGGTCCGCGTTTGCCGGAGAGCCGGAGGCATCCGTAACCCAGAAAAATCTGATAAACGGCGTATATCCGTTTCATAGATCACGGAATCGTTTTTAAGAGGCCGGGTGCCGGGCCGAAGACTGCCGCGATCTCCGCCATCCCGTACTGATGATTTGCATGTTATCCGAGATGTGATCGGGACTGTGCAATGCCGCCCGTATGTAATCTATGAAAAATGACGGCGGGATTATGTCAGTCCAGTGACCTTTTTATAAAATCCCGATGATAACAAGCCGATTCGAATGGATACCGAACAAAGGATGGCCATAATAACCAGAAATACCGAGGAACTGATCACCGAGGAGGAGCTAAGGGAACTCCTCCTCAAGAAGGAGAGGCCGAGGGCGTATATCGGGTTCGAGCCATCCGGCCTGGTACATCTGGGATGGGCACTGGTGACATCGAAGATCAAGGACCTCGTTGATGCGGAATTCGAGGTCATCGTGTTCTGGGCGGACTGGCATGCTTACATCAATGACAAGCTGGGTGGCGACATGGAGAACATAAGGACATGTGCCAGATATATGGAGGACTGTTTCAGGGCGTTGGGGGTACCCGGCGACAAGGTAAACTTTGTCTATGCCAGTGAGATACTCAGTGATATAGAGTATTGGGAGATGGTCATAAAAGTCGCAAAGTCAACGACCCTGTCCAGAGTCAAAAGGGCCATGACGATCATGGGAAGATCGGAAGACGAGGCCGAGATGGATTTCTCTAAGCTAATCTATCCGATACTCCAGGCGACGGACATCTTCTGCATGGATATCGATCTGGCTTATGCGGGGATCGATCAAAGGAAAGCCAACATGCTTGCCAGGGAGGCTGCCGAAAAGCTCGGATGGGAGAAACCGCTCGCACTCCACACGCCCCTCTTGCCCGGACTCAAGGGAGGGGACAGAATGAACCCGGCCGCCGTCAAAATGTCGAAGAGCGACCCGAACAGCAGCATAAACATACACGATGACGACGACTCGGTAAGGAGTAAGATGAAGAAGGCGTTCTGTCCTCCCGAGAAGGAGAAAGAATCCGAGAACCCTGTCCTCATGCTTTGCAAGTACGTGATATTCCCGCGCCTCGGCAGGATGAACATATCCAGGCCGGAGAAATTCGGCGGGGATCTGTCGTTCTCCGACTACGGGGAACTGACCGAATCTTATTTCTCGGGCGCACTCTTTCCTCTGGACCTGAAGAACGGGACCTCGGATTCGCTTATCGAAATACTCGGACCCGTAAGAGACTATTTCAAAAGGAATCCCGAGAACTATTCGGCCATGAGGCAGATATTCGATAACGCGGAAAAACTCAGATGATTTCGGATCCGGACAGAGACCTTCTTCTTATTTCTCTGAATCCGTCCATCGTTTTCATCATGCATATGTGCAGC
>JAITTK010000042.1 GCA_031287135.1 Candidatus Methanoplasma reticulitermitis | reverse complement strand
CCATCGAGAGGATCGCGGAGTCCACTCCGAATAGTCCTAGGTTGTGGAGTGACAACAAGACCGTAGTCATTCCGAATGCCAACAGGCCGAGGCCTGCGGGATTGGCAATGCTGTATGCGGATGATGAGTCATTATCAGCCATACACATGGAATTTGTTTATCACTTATAAAGTTGTACATGTCAATATACGTCAAATGTCGAATTAAAATAAGAAAAAGGTGTTTTTACAGGGCATGCGAGTGCGGCCCCATCATCAACGTTATGCAGATCACCGTTGCCAATCCGAGTATCAACAGGACAAGTGACTTGATATCGATGTCCTTCCTGTGGAATGCTTCCGGTATCATGTGGAGCATGGTCACGAACATGAACACTCCGGCACTGAATGCGAAAGCGAGTCCTGCGATATCGGTTTCAACCTCACCGAGCAGGAAATACGAGACCAAGGCCGCGACCGGTGTTATGAGGCAGAACGCCGCCAGATATGCCCGGGATTTCCTCCTGTCGCCGGTCAGCAGGAACGTCGATGAAAGGGAAAGCACTTCGACGACCTTATGCAGGCACATGGCAACAAGGACCATGAACCCGACAGCCTCCCCCACAAGGAATGCGGTGGCGATCGCCAAGCCGTCGAAGCAGGCATGTACCGAGAGGCCGACGAACGCACACAGCGAAGTTATCTCATGCGAATGGTGATCCTGGCAGCCCTCGCATCCGCATCCGGATTTACGGCAATGTTTGAACAGGAAGTCCACCACGAACATTATAAGGAAACCCGCAAGGATCAGGTACATGACGTACATATCATCGAAACCGCCGTGCTCGCTCTCATGCATCGCCTCAGGCACCAGTATCAGGAAAAGTATCCCCAGGAATACTCCGGCACTGAATGCGATCATCAGATGCATCTGTCTGTCCGAAGCCTTTGTTGCCATGGGCAGGTAGGCCCCGATCACGGATACGGCGAGTATCAACGCTACGCATATCAGAAAAGATATGGTTATGTCCATGGATGGACCATTGCCTGATTTTTTACTAAAGGCTTGTGATAACGTTATTAACATTGCTCACCTTATTGCCATATTGTTAACAACAGGGTGAAAACTTGGGCATAATAAGCATATCTCTGAGCGAAGAGAGCATTGAAGCACTGGACAACATCCAGAAGGCCTACGGTCTCAAAGGAAGGAGCGAAGCCGTGAGAAGGGCGATAAGCGCAGCCAAGGCGGAAGCGCAGGATTCAGAGGACCTTGAAGGAATGGTCGAGGGAGTGCTGATAATAGTCAAGAAAGACCACACGGATCCGTGGATGAACCTGATACAGGCCAAACACGAGAGTGAGATCAAGACGCAACTCCATTCGCATCTGAAAGACCACAAATGCCTGGAGGTCATGGTGATATCAAGTGAGGCTGAAAAGCTCACATCCATGCTCAAAGAGATACATTCCACAGGAAAAGCTGACTACGTCAGATTCGTGAGGAGTTAAGGTGCGACTATAACTTTTAATATGGCGTATATCCTATACCTCTATTGGATGGGATGTAGCATGAGTGGTAACTCAAGTAGCAACAGCGGTAGCCTTCAAAAAGGCTTTTTCAAGCGTATGCTCGGTCAAGACCAGAGCAGAGACGCCAGGAGTATTGAGGTTAGACAGAGGCACCCAGGTTTCACGGTGTCGAATGAGGCCGCGGTCACGCCGGGAAGGCCGGTCAGACAGAGGGAAGCGGTCATCTCCCCGGCAGTGAAGCAACTCAACAGAGATGGGTACGTGGTGTACAACACTCCCGAAAAACAAGATATATACGTCACTGTGCAGCCGGATTTGGCATTCTTCGAGGACGAGGCACCGGAAATGGTCAGGATGGCCGGAGGAAGTTTCGTGGGCTCGGGCAGATCTTCGAATTCCGTCGAGGTCCATGTTAGGTCCGAGCCGGAGCCGGAACCCTCGGTTTATGTTCAGCCGGCCGACATATTCTCGAATGCGTCCAGAAGGGAGGCGTACGGCGAGATAGACTTCAACGAGGTAATAATCAAGAAGAACGATTCTTTCGAAGATGAGATCACGCGGGGTCCGGCACTCTTCAGACCTTCATTCGAAGAGAATTACGAACCCGTATCGGAAGAAGCCTTCATGACGGATGCGAGACAGGAGCTTGCCGAGACATCCTCCGAAACGACGGCAATCGAGATCCCGAAAGATATTCCGTTCATGGGCTACAGGGAAGTGCCCGAGTATGAAGTCGAGGACACAACGGAGGACGAAGCGGAAGTCCCGGCAGAGAAAGAGGCTGTGACGGATGTCCCCGCCGGACTCTATGTCGATGGATACAGAGAGATAAACGCCGCAAACATGGATGTTAAAGAAACGAGTGAACGTTCATCGTTCATGGAAACATCGATCGCGGCAGAAACGGCGATCACTTCGGAAGCAGCCGCTTCGGAAGCGATCTTCCCGGAGGCGCTCATACCCGAGGTGCTGCCGCTGCCCTCCGCATGCTACACCAGATACCTCCCCGCTCCCAGAGAGGAGGAATCATGCAGGATCGTCCTCGAGGTGGCTTCTGATACCGTCACGGGAGTTCCGGTCGCGGTGGATATCGTCGATCCCGTTGCGGACATAATGAAACTCACGGTCCCGGAGCTTCGCATGAGCGAGACTCTGCTGTCGGAGCTGTCCAAGGATTGGGAGAAGGAGATCCCCGATGATGGTCTCGAATCGTACGACAGCAGGTTCATACCTCTGAAAGTGCCGGAAAAATGCATTGAAGCATCCTGTGCGGTATCGTTCAGCTTCGAAGGCGACGAGGCCGCGCTAAGGCCCAACCATGCCGTGAATTTCAGATTCTGACGCCGGCCTAAACCACTTAATCCGAATTCTTTAAACAAATTCATATAGGGATTTTGTCGTATGGTCTCCATGGACTTTGGCTCCATACTCATAATGCTGGTTGTCCTGATCGTTCTGGCTCGTGCGGGTTCGAGGGTGTTCGACCATTTCGGCGTGCCCGGACTCATCGGGGAGATCGTGATAGGTATCGTGATCGCCAACCTGGTAATCGGAGATTGGTCGCTCCTCGGTACATTGGGCATAAGCACAGGCGATGATCCCAGTCAGAATTATGAGGTTGTGGAGATATTTGCCGAGTTGGGTGTGATATTCCTTCTCTTCTCCGTGGGACTGGAGACAAAGGTGAAAGACCTGATATCCGTGGGCAAAGCGGCGATGTTGGTCGCCGTTCTCGGGGTTATAATCCCATTCATAGCGGGATTCGCACTTATTCAGGTATATGATGGGAATATACACCATGCCATGTTCATGGGTTCCGCGATGGTCGCCACAAGCGTGGGGATAACCGCGCGCGTGATAAAGGACATGAGACTGATGAATTCGAGGGAATCGAGGATTATAATCGGGGCCGCTGTCATTGATGATATCCTCGGGATGATCGTCCTCGCCATCGTGGTCGGCATGACCGTTTCAGGCGAGATGTCCGTTTCGAATATATTCGTAATAACCGCTGAAGCGGTTTTGTTCGTGATCGCCATACTCGCGGTCGCTCTTGTGGCCGTCCCAAGGATATACGGGTATTTTGAGAGGAGGAACAGGGAGAGGTTCGACAGGACCGGCGAATCGCACTCCGGCGTGAACAAGCTCATACTTGCGATAGCAGTATGCCTCGGGCTCTCATGGTTCGCCGACATGATCGGTCTGGCCGCGATAATAGGTGCATTCCTGGGAGGCATGCTGCTGGCGGAATACGCGTGGGAATGGAAACTCGAAGAGAAGATCGAGGCCATAACAACACTGTTCATATCGTTCTTCTTCCTGAATGTCGGGATGCAGGTGAACCTGGAGACTCTCACAAGCGTTCCAGTCATTGCGCTTGCCGCCGCCATAATACTGCTCGCTGTGATAAGTAAATATCTGGGCTGCAGCTGGGGAGCAAAAATAGGGGACAGGAGTCTGTCAAAGGACTCCAGGAGCATCATAGGATTCGGGATGATACCAAGGGGCGAGGTTGGGATAATCGTCGCATCCATCGGCTTGGCATCCGGTGCGATGTCGTCAGAGCTGTATGCAGTGGTCGTGCTGATGGCAGTCGCCACAACGATAATCGCACCCCCGCTGTTCGCAAGGGCCTTCAGGAAGAAGTATCCCACGGAGTACAAACTGACACAGGATGATCTAGTTTGAATACTCAGTAATCAAACGGCTTTAGAATACATCTCCGCATCATGCGGGGAAGAACACGGGTATAATCAGAATCAATACCGTGAACGCTATTGCGGCACCCACGACGAGCTTGGGACTTATCTTAACTCCTCTGTCGTCTTCGGTATCGAAGTATCTCATAAGTCCGGCGGATGATGCGAACCCGCTGTCATTCTTCTTTGCCATCGTCCACAGAACATAGAATAAATATAAAAATCTGCCGTGAAACCATCGGCATGGGGACAGCGAATACATGTCCTTAACCGAAAGCCTCTTTTACAGTCATAATGTTGCACGCGTGGTCATAATGCATTGGGCAGATGTTGTTGCGAAAGAAGTTGCCGATACGTGCGAAAAGCCCCTGATAGCCACGGGGATAAGTCCTACGGGCATAATCCACGTCGGGAGTTTAAGGGAGCCCATAACAGGTGAGTCCGTAAGGAGTGCCATCGAAGGCATGGGCAAAGATGTGCGTCTGATATATCTGATCGACTCCTTCGATCCTCTCAGGAAACGGTATGATTTTCTGCCGGAGGAATATGCGGGTTATTCGGGTGTGCCCATATCCAGGATCCCGTGCCCGTGCGGCAAACATGACAACTATGCACACCATTTCGTACAGTCTTTCCTTGATGCGGTCGCTTCTCTGGAAGTTAAATGCGAGATCGTTTGGACCCATGAGCTGTATGAGAAAGGGGCTTTCGCCGAGGCCATAGACTTATGCTTCAAAAAAAGGAATGAGATCGTGAAAATCCTGCACGAGGTGTCGGGGAAGGAGGAGAAAGAGAATTATGCTCCGTACACCCCGCTCTGCGAAAAATGCAAAAAGTTCACCAATCCCATATTCGAATCATACTCGTATCCGACGGTGGAGTACCAATGTAAATGCGGCCATCACGGCGTTGCCGATATACGGAAAGGCGACGGAAAGCTCACGTGGAGATTGGAGTGGCCTGCGAAATGGAAGATATTCGGAACATCCGCCGAGCCGTTCGGAAAAGACCACGCGGCGGCAGGCGGGTCGTATGATACGGGCAAGAGGATAGTCGAAGAGATATTCGGAGGGAAAGCACCGTATCCGATACCATATGAGTTCGTTCAGTTGAAAGGTGCAGGCCAGATGCATAAGTCGACCGGATGCTCCGTCACGGGACCCGATGCCATAAAGATGATCCCTCCGGAAGTTCTCAATTACATGTTCCTCCGGGTCAATCCCCGCAAAGTCATAGATTATGATTCAGGAACAGGCATCATGGATATGGCAGACGAATACGACAGGATGGAAAGACAGTTCTTCTCGGGCGAATACACGGATGCGGAAGAGAACTCGATCCGTGCCTATGAGATCGCGCAGCACAACAATGTTCCGAAAGAACTGCCTCTGCAGATCCCGTACAGACATCTTGTGAGCGTGGTACAGATGGCGGACACGTTCGAAGGAGTCGTTAGTATCCTGTCAAGGACCGCCGACCTGTCGTTGGCCTCAGCCGAGGATATGAAGAGGATAAAGAAAAGGGTTGACAGTGTCAGATTCTGGCTTGACAAATTTGCTCCCGAGGGGGTCAAGTTCTCGGTATGCCAGACGGTCCCCCCGCAAATCAAGCTGACCGCGGATGAGAAGGCATTCTTCCTGGAACTTGTGAACAGGATGAATGATATACAATGGGATGCCGAAACGATAGGCCGTACGATATCGGCTGTCGGGAAAGAATCGCCGATAGGTTTCAAGGCCGGATTCAGAGTGATATACCGGGTCCTGATAGATAAGGAAGAAGGTCCGAGGCTCGGACTCTTCCTTGCCAGCATGGACAGGCAGTTCGTTATGGATCGATTCTCGCAGGCGTCCGAACCGGGCTCATAATATCCCCATGTCGGTGAGCTTCTCGGGGAGATATTTGTCTGTGACGTAATCCAGGCCGTATTTGGCCAGTGCCTGTTGTTCAGACTTCTTCTTCATCTCCAGCATTGCCTGTATCTCATTGACCCAGAATTCATCCGCGAACCTTGGGTCGGATAGTTCGGCGTTGAGCGCCCCCACATCTTTGTCGGACAGTTTATCGGTAGGCAGATTGTAATTGAGTATGTCCGATGCGGTTATCCCGATGAACTGTGCGGTGGGGGTCGCCAGATACTCCGAGATGTGGGCGGTCTTTATCGCACCGTATGCTACGGATGCGAATATCCTGAATGACCACGGATCGCCGTCGGTGAACACGGTGACGGGGAGCCCCATCTCTTCGTTCAGTCTCTTTATAAGACGCCTCGTGCTCCTCGCAGGCTGTCCGCTCAGATGAACAAGGATGGCGTTGTACCTCTCCGGGAATCCGTTCTCTATAAGTCTCGCGAACATACCGCCTGTCTCGATGGCCATGATGAACTTGGCATTCGTGCCCAATATCTCGAAACTCTCCTTCTCAACGTTGTACGGCACCGCGAAACCGGTCTCCGCAACATCATCGATGCAGTTGAAGGTCTTCATTCCCTTCTTCGTCATAGTGCTCACATTGAGATCCCCGTACACGTGGGCACCGCTCTCCTCTGGCCTGAGTTTGAAGTCTTCCCTCATGCATTTCGATATGATCTCGAGATCTTCGGCCAAGAGATTGCTCTCATCCTGCGCACTGAATTTGGCATTTTCCCATCCCTCGGATATGTAGTACATCTCCCTCAAGGTCGATGATTTATTATCCCGTATCATCTCGTTGATGAAGTCCGCCGTGTAGACGGTCCTGAGCATCATCTGTGCACCTTGGACCGTCTTGGATGTCCTTGTCGTCTGCAGATCGCCGTACATCCAGACATTGTGCTGAGCATTGAATTCGATGTTCCTCTTGGATCTCAGCGGGAGTTCCATGACCGGCACGTTCCCGGCATCGAGTTGATTATAAATGTCCCCGACTATCGACGTGAGATTGTCCATAGCTGTCTGCTGTCTTTCATTCTTCGCCAAGATCTTCGACCTCCTCGATCTCCTCTTCCTCGTCAGTG
>JAITTK010000010.1 GCA_031287135.1 Candidatus Methanoplasma reticulitermitis | reverse complement strand
AGCCGTCCTGGATGACCCCGAACCGTATTCCTCGATACCCAGACTTCCGGCGCTCATAAGTGAGTTCAATAAGAGATACGGCGCGGTACTCTCTAAACAGAAAGAAGGGGTCAGAGAGTCCATAGATGGCGCGATATCAAGGGTAATGGAGGAACTCGCATCCAAACCGTTCATGGAAGGATCGGAAGGCCGTTTCGAATCATCATTCGACAGTCTGTATTCCGAGCTGGCCGGCTGCAATAATATGATGGTCCTGATGGGGATAAAGAGCAAAGCCGATAAACTGAGAGACAACCTCCTCGATGAGATGGATGGGGCGGATCCGGCACAGTCCCCGCAGGCAGCCGCCGAAGGACAGTCCGCACCGGGGCCGGCGGCTCCGAAGATTATAAGAATCCGCGCCAAGGATCTGACCGGCGGTACCTGGAGACTCGGAAGCGAGGGCGAGATAGATAAGAATGTGGACCAACTGCGAAAGAAACTGAAAGACAAACTCGGGACGGACACAACGCTCCGGGTGGAGTTCTGAGGTGTAAGAGATGGAGAAGGCGGCCATCAAGAGTTTCTCGATCGCGGCAAGGAAACTGCTGATCCAATCCGTCAAAGACAAAGCGACGCTGGTGGGGGTTGCCGCAGATGGAATAAGGGAACCGGAAGCGGCTTCAATACCGGGCATCCAGTATTTCAGATACAGTAGCGGGAAAACACCATACAGCCTTGATGCGAAAGGCATCGGACAACGCAGAGCGCTGGTCGATGCCATAGGGCAGAAGAAGGAACGCAACGGCGATAGGTACGAGACCGCCTACGAGTCCATAGTCGAAGAGGTGGCATACACATGGTTCAACCGTCTGATAGCGATACGTTTCATGGAGGTCAACGAGTTCCTGCCGTCCGGCGTGAAGGTTCTGTCGGGAGACAACGGTAAAGCGGAGCCAGAGATGGTGGCGAGGCCCTTCGACACAGGCATGCATTTCACGGAAGAGGAACGCGGGAAGATCCTGGAACTGAAATCCGCCAACAGACAGGACGATCTGTTTGGCATGCTGTTCATCAAACAGTGCAATACGTTGAATTCCGTCTTGCCGGGATTGTTCGAGATGACGAACGATTACACCGAACTGCTGCTGAACATAAAATTCACAGATACCGACGGGGTGGTGTCGAAGCTCGTCAGGGAGATATCGGAGAGCGATTTCATCGAGGCCGTGGAGATCATCGGGTGGCTGTACCAATACTATAACACCGATCTGAAGGCCGAGGCCGAAGCACTCAAAGAGAAGAACACGAAGATATCGAAGGAGATGATCCCGGCGGCGACGCAGCTGTTCACACCGGACTGGATCGTCAGATACATGGTGGAGAACTCGCTGGGGAGATTGTGGTTGGAGGGACATCCGGACACCGTTCTCAGAAGTAAATGGAAATATTTCCTGGACGAGGCCGATCAGACCGAGGAGGTCGCGGAGCAGCTGAAAACCGCACGTGCTAACACAAGGAATCTGACTCCTGAGGACATAACCTTCATGGATCCCTGCATGGGGAGCGGGCACATACTGGTGTATGCGTTCGAGGTACTGATGCAGATATACGAGTCTGCCGGGTACATGCAGAAGGATGCGGCGAGACTGATCATACGGAAGAACCTGTACGGACTGGACATAGACAAGAGGGCGTACCAGCTGGCATACTTCGCACTGATGATGTGCGCCAGAAAATACGACAAAAGATTCTTTGAAACGGATTCGTCTCCGCAGGTCTATCATCCGCAGGGATACGGGGACGGAGAGGAATACGGGTCCCTGATACCCCGGATCAATCCCAACATGATCGGCACAGAGCCGAAAAAGGAGAAGACCGACGTCACCGCATATGCAGAATACGAGGCGGATCTGCGGATCTGGAACTTCAAGAGACTGCTCACGATCAAATACGATGTCGTTTGCACAAATCCGCCGTACATGGGAAGTTCCGGCATGAACGCTAAGCTGTCGGAATTTGTGAAGAAGAACTATCCGGACAGCAAGAGCGATTTGTTTGCCGTGTTCATTGAAAAATGCGGTGAGATGCTGAATCCGAATGGGTTTCAGGCGATGATCACGCAACACGCTTGGATGTTCTTATCAAGCTACGAAAAGTTACGCAGCAAGCTGTTGCACCGAGATATAGTCAATATGGCGCACCTTGGGGCGCGGGCATTTGAGGAAATCGGCGGGGAACGTGTGCAAACCACGGCGTTTGTGCTGAACGTACGTAAAACGCCGGACTTTTTGGCAACCTATGCGCGGCTTGTGGATTTTGACAGTCAAGACAAAAAAGAAACGGCGTTTTTGAACGGCGAACATCGATATATCGCTGCCACTGATAACTTCGCTAAAATACCGGGTAGCCCTGTGGCGTATTGGGTAGGAATAAATTTTGTCAACCTCTTTGATGACAAATATAAATTTTCACATGTTGCTTCAGCAAAAGCAGGTTTATCAACAACTGATAATATAAAGTTCCTCCGTTTTTGGCACGAGGTTAATTTTAGTAGTATTGGATTTGAGTATGAGAATCTTGAGCAGACAAAGGATTGTGCTTATACATTTATCCCTCATCCTAAAGGGGGAACTTTTAGAAAATGGTATGGCAATCTTGAATATATTGTGGATTGGTTTAACAATGGAGCAAATATTCGTAAAGCCGCTGAAGGTGCGAGTGGCGGTCGCATTGTTGGTTCGGAATACTATTTCAAGGAAGGCTTAACTTGGTCTGATATAACATCCGGCGGGAATTTATCTGTTAGATATATGCCATTCGGGATGATTTTCAATTCGAGTGCTCCATCATGCTTTTGTAACAACAACTACATGATTTATTACTTGATGGCGTTTATGAATACGAAAATCGCTAAAGAATACTTGCGCTATTTGGCACCAAGTTATCATTTTAATGCGGGCCCTATAGAAAAACTTCCTGTAGTTGTGTATGAACAGCATGTAGATTCCATTAATAATACAGTAAAACAATGTTTATCCCTCTCCCGCACAGATTGGGACAGCTTCGAAACCTCGTGGGATTTTACCCACCACCCGCTCGTTCCAATTCGGAATGAGGAATTCGGAATGCGGAATAATTCCGAGTTCCGAACTCTTAATTCCGCATTCTCCAACTGGGAGCGCGAGGCGGCGGAGCGATTCGACACTCTCAAAGCCAACGAGGAAGAACTCAACCGCATCTTCATTGACATCTATGGTTTGCAGGACGAACTCACACCGGATGTCGAAGACAAGGACGTGACCGTGCGTCGCGCCGATTTGGGGCGCGAGATCCGCAGCCTCATCAGCTACGCCGTGGGCTGTATGTTCGGACGGTATTCGCTGGACACGGACGGGCTTGCCTATGCGGGCGGCGATTGGGATCCCTCCAAATACCGCAGGTTCGCACCCGATGCCGACAACATAATCCCGATAACTGATGAGGATCATTTCAAGGACGATATCGTCGCACGCTTCACGGAGTTCGTCCGTATCGCATACGGTGAGAAAAATCTGGAAGAAAACCTGGATTTCATTGCGGAAGCCCTCGGAACGAGGGGAAACACATCCCGCGGGATCATCCGCAATTACTTCCTGAAGGAGTTCTATAAAGACCACCTCAAGGTATACCAGAAACGCCCCATATACTGGCTTTTCGATTCCGGGAAGGAGAACGGTTTCAAGGCCCTGATGTACCTCCACCGTTACAATCCCGACACCATCGGAAAACTGCGTGTGGATTACCTCAACCGCATTCAGGATATTTATGACAAAGAAGCCGAAAGCGTGCAGAAAACGATAGATGTTTCGTCCGACAGCAAGGACATCGCGGATGCACGCAAGCGTCTGGAGAAACTGACCAAGCAGATCTCCGAGACGAGGAATTACGATGCGCTCATCGGCCATCTCGCACCGGCCCGCATTTCTCTCGATCTCGATGACGGCGTCAATGCGAACTACGAAAAACTCCAGACGATCGACGGCAGGAAATACGAGATCCTGGGGAGGATATGAGGTGGAAATAATGGCATCCAGCGATCTCGGGCTCATAATCGAAAAGCTTCAGGAGAGGTTCCGGGAAGAACGCATAGTCTTCTGGTATGATGACGACGGCGGCTTCGCGGACTGCATCGACGAGATCGGAAAAGCTCTGATATCCTCAGATGTGAAGGTCCATATCCTGAACATGAATGAGCAATTCCGTACCAAATACCTTCTGGAACGTCAGGAACCGGATCAAAGATTCTTGGTTTACGCTCAGTTCCCGAAACCCCCCCTTGAAGATAACTGTCTCGAGGATACTCTGCTCTATTCCGGAAGATTCCGTGCGAGTCCGCACGATATGCTGATCAGCGAACTCCGGATCGGGCAGAATTTTAAGCAGACGATCCTCGACCACTATTCTTTCTTCAAGAGCGGGGATAGGAAAAAGAAGTTCGTCGAACTCAATCTGGACATCAATCCCGGCGAGTGGAGCGAGAGAGTGATATTCATAGGGATGATGAGGGTTCTGACCAGAACTCAATCCAAATATTTCGAGGATATCCTGCTGAATGTCCTCGATGCCGGGATCGAAGAGAATCGGTGCATGGATGATTTCAGGAGATACGGTCTGGAAGAGGGATTCTGGTCGCTCTGTGGCGATGAGTACGGATATGATACCGAGTTCCCATCGCTCGGGGGATTGATACTGTCTCTGTTCTCCACCTATGCTTCAGTCGGTATCGCCGGAGATCCTCCGGACTCCTGGAGGAATCACATTACGCATCGTCAGAACGATATCTCCGTATTGCTGGGGAAAATGAAGTCCAGTATAAAATATGGCAAACTTTTCGCCGAAATCTCGCAATCCGTTTCCGGTATCCTGCGAGTGGATCGGACTCTCAGGGACAGAGACATAGCCGATTACATCGGATGTGACGCATTCGATGACATAGAGACGTTGATATCGGATTGGATACTGGAGAATCTGATTGCGGAGAACATATCCGCAAGGGTCGGGGAGGCGGACATCGGGACCATCTGCGATAACAGGAAAAAGACGTTCTTCGGTGAGAGGCGCAGCGGACAATACGATATGTTCACGGCGGCCTGTAAAATAATCTCGTCCGCGGAATACAAGCCCGCATCCTCTTTCTCCCAGGCATCGGAGCAATACGTCCTCAGGGACTGTCTCATAGATCGTGCCTATCGCAACTTCTATGATGCGTGGAAAAGCATCCCGGATCCGGATGATTTCGAAGACCTCAGAAAGCTGATAGAGAACATCTACGCCAACGAATATCTCTACAGACAGTTGCCTGCATGGAACGATTCCCTCGATATCGGGGAAGCGATGAGAGGTGACAAAGCCCAGGGTCATTTCTTCAACACCCATATCAAAGGAAAGGAGAAGACCGCAGTGATAGTCTCCGATGCCCTCCGCTATGAGGTGGGCATGGAGCTTTTCGAGGAACTCAGTAAGGATTCCAGATACGATGTGAGATTGGATCACATGTTCGGCGGCCTTCCCGCATACACCCAGCTGGGAATGGCATCTCTCCTTCCGCATGGAAAGCTGGAGATCCAGAAGGACTCATCCGTCCTGTCGGACGGACTTCCCACGAACAGTACCGAAAAACGCGAAATGGTTCTGAAGAAGACGACCCCGAACTCCTGTTGCGTACAGTCCTCCGATATCGGGTCTGCGCAAGCTTCGAGGGAGATGTTCAACGGGATGGAGACGGTGTACGTATATCATAATCAGATAGATGTCCGCGGAAAGGATGCCATGGGGGACGAGGTATTCGTGGCCTGTAAGGAAGCAATACGGGAATTGATATCCCTTGTAAAGAAACTGAGGAATGCGAATGTATATCGTGTCATCATCACCGCCGATCACGGATTCCTGTTCAGATGGGACGGGATCCCGGAGAGCGACAAGATAGACATCAACGGACTCGAAGGCGATGTCATTACAGACCGTCGCTTCATCATCTCGGAAAACAGGATGGAATCGGAAGGCCTCATGAACCTTCGTCTGGGAGAGATTCTCGGGAATGACGATCGACGCAACCTGTCCTGGCCGAAAGGTCCGAATGTCTTCAAGACGAAAGGCGGCCTGAAGTTCGTTCACGGGGGGTCGTCCCCGCAAGAAACGATAATCCCTCTGATAACAGTGAAGATCAGCCGTGACAGAACCGAAACACATCCAGCGGAGATAACACTGATAACCCCCTCCAGAAAGATTACCAACCTGATCCATAAGCTGGAGTTTCTGCAGAAAGAGCCGGTCGGGGAAGAAACCATGCCTGCCACATACAGTGCGTATTTCCTTGCAGACAACAACGAAAGGATATCCGACACGGCCCGCATATCCGCAGACAAAAAAGATAAGGAACCTCAGAAGCGATCCATGCGCGTCAATTTCAATTTCAAAGACAGGAAGTTTGCAAAAGATCGAAAATACTGGCTCATAGTGGCGGATGAGAAAGGGCATGAGGTGTCCAGAGAGGAGTTCGTCATGGACATAGCCTTCTCCTCGGGAATAGGTTTCGATTGAGGTGAGATAATGGCGAAGAATTATGAGATTGTGCAGGATGCGTTCCACAGGTTCAGAGATTCCGCGGCCCCGTTCGCGGCGACGGTCCTCGCCGGTTATTACGGAGAGGACTGGTGGGAAGATGGGATTGCGAAAAGCAAGATCCCCGAAAACCAAAAAAGAGAAATGAGTTCGGACAGCATCAGAGCATTCGCGGACTCATTGGATGTCCAGCGCTGTCTTACCGTTTACAGTTACCAATGGAAAGCCTTCACGGATGCGGACAGAAGGTTCGACAAGAAACTGTACGGGTATGTATCCATCCTTCTCGGGCACAGAAACGAGATATCCCACATAAAGACGAACGATATCGCATCGGATGATGCCGAGGAGGCATTGAGGATGTTGCATCTTCTGTGCGAGCCGATCGATGCGGATTGCGCAAAAGAGCTGAAGGCGACATACGGCGCTTTCCGCAAAGCTGGGCGGGAGCAGGAAGATGCCGCAGCCGGCGATGAAGCGGCCCGGGAAGCGCCCCGGATCGAAGACGCAGCGGTTTCAACGAGAGGAACCGATATTCACGTTCGAAAAGCGATTGCGGAAACCGCGCAGAGCGCAGACACCGAACTCAATGCGAAACTGCGTGAGAATTTCGACGGGAAGATAGTGCGCAAGGACCTCACCAACAAGATACGGCAGGGAGCCAATGTGCCCACATATGTCCTCGAGTATCTGCTTGGTCAATATTGCACATCACAGGACGGTGAAGCGGTGGCCGAAGGTGTGG
>JAITTK010000065.1 GCA_031287135.1 Candidatus Methanoplasma reticulitermitis | reverse complement strand
ACAGTCAGGGTTCCGCTTGATGCTATGTCGATGGCGCCCGACGGGCCGAACTCCGCATAGGAGCTATCAGTGAATGTGGCCGTGCCGAGTATTCTTACCGTACCTTCGATTAACGAGTCTCCTGTGGATGTGAACGTTCCGTCGACCGTCAGGGTGATCTCCTCCGGTATGTTGATACCATAGTCATCATTGAGTTCGACGCCGCTCTTCAGGGTCGCGTTTCTTTTCAGATCCGCGAATCTTAGGAGTTCGAGGACATCGCCGCTGACGGATATGTCGAGTGCTGTTGCAAGGTCTGTGTAGATGAACTTGTTGCCTTCGATCAGGATATCCGATTCGGGTTCATCGGATGCCGCGGGTTTGACATCGTAGACGGCCTGTCCGCTGACGACCTCATAGTCGGCACCGGACAGGGCGACAAGGGTCGTCTTAGCCGGTACTGTGAGTATGGGGCTTGCGCTCTCATCCTCTTCTGTGTCAGGGTCATCGTCCCTTCCGACACTAAGCGATGCGGAAGAGTCTATGATGATCTCTATGCTATCGAACTCAGAGTTGTCGAGTGTCGTGTCCACGAGTATAACATGATCTCCCAGAAGGGTTATCACATTGTTCTTTGTTATTGCATTGTTGAGTGTTGTGTAATAGTATGTTTTTTCTTTCACTGTGCCAGTTGCGGGCTCGTTGACGAAGTAGCGTGCTGCCACCAAGTTAACGGATTCCTCAATCCCTCTAGGGGGGACTGTTTGGGTCGGTTTGACTCCCTGGGATACGATACCAGTTCCCTCGAACGTGAGTTTCGAATCGCTCTGGCCAATGACCATCAGTCCCTGTACATCATCGGAGGTGTAGATGAAATTCATCTCACCCATCACGGTGATCTTAGCAGGTCTGCTCGGTGCATCCAAGGACACATATGCGGATATCGCTCCGGCGGATGCGACATCTCCGGCCTTTATGCTTCCGCTCGGTACCGTTGCGAGTGCTGTCGCCGTGAGGGTTCCGGCAGCCTCATTCGAGAGGTTTCCGTAGAAGAACTCGAGCGGATGCCCTGCACCTTTTGACTTCAGCACCGCGAAGATATCCTGTCCGGTGACATCATCCGAGAATTCGATGATCCCGGCTTCTTTCAACTTTCCAAGTCCGCCGTAACCTGTTGTGTCGAATGCGAACTCGAAGGTATAGTCTGCCTCGTTATATTTCAGATATTCAGGTTCTGCGCCAGGCAAGAGATCACTGGAAGGGGCGGACAGTCCGCTGCTACCAAGGGTGAGACCGGATTCGGACACTACCGCATTGGTGCTGTACCAGACTTTCAAGTCCAAGCCAACACCATTGTACACTATCAGAGTGTAGGTGCCGAAGGGTACAAACTCGAATACCGCGGAGTCTCCGGCCAGGCCGGTTATATCTGCTTTATAACTGCTGCCGTCGCTACCGATAAGGAATGCGCCGACTACGGTGTCTGCTGTCCCTACCTTGAGCTCCACACTGGCCGCTACCGTCGCCGGTCTGTCGCCGGTCGTTATGACCGCTCCTTCCGCCACCGTCACATTGACGGAGTCGGTTGCAAACAGATCGAATGACCCGGTCGCCGGCAGATACGTCATGGAGAGGATGTCTCCGATGGAGGGCAACTGCGACGAGAGATATGCGGTCGACACGTCCAGATCTCCGAGATTCCTGTCCAGAAGTTTCTGGATCGCCTCGGGGAACTGTATCGACGCTTTTCCTTCGAAGATGAGCGTGCGGTCCTCGAATGCGGGATATTTCGAATTCACCGTGTCATAAGGCAGCATCTCGTTCGGAGACACCGCCACTCCGGAGACCCTCGCGTTTCCTGCGGAGTCAACCGATATGTATGTGCCTGCGACGTAGTTGGCAGTCGCTGAGAACTCCCCTGCGGTGATCTTACCGCTGAACGACACCATCTTTTCTTCATCAACCATATAGTCAAATCCATTAGCAAGATACCACAGGAAGTCGTTGATGTCGGTCAGGTTATCCATCCCCCAAGCAAAGTAATTCCAGTCATACTGATCGACATCAACCGTGGCTGATCCGAGCATTACCTGACCCTGTTTGACCTCAAAGTCTCCCTGGGGCAGCGCTCCGCCGAAATCCTTGTTGAGGTTCCCTATCTCGAACAGAGATACGAATCCCGTCACATCGGTGTTGATGGCCATCGCCGTCAGCTGGACCGCGCTCGCGTTCTTCAGCTCTATGGAGGTGTACGGCGTGTATACCTTGTCCGCGGACATCACTCCAATCCTGAGAATTCCGTTATAATTCACATTTTCTTGCACCACGATCACCAGGGCACCGAATGTGGCGCCCTCGTTCACGTAGAAATCATAGCTGCTGGTGACCGACGCGTTAATGATGAAGGGGCCGGTAGGAGCCGCAACCAGCGGGCTGAAGACTCCTTCTGTGGCCGCCGCATCACTGTCATCGCTCTGCAATACCGCGATACCCGCTACGGATACCATTGCAAAGGCTGCGACGACAGCTAGCGCCAGAACCAATTTGTTCTTTTTCATTTCTGTTTTCATCTTGGAATCATCCCCTGCCCGCTCAGCCGTCCGTCGGAGACATTCAGCCTTCGGGCATGTAGTTCCTTTTGCCTCTCTGCGACCCCGCTGCAAACAAACAACGGACGGACGATCACCAAAAACAAGAAATGTATCCGACCGCGTCTTGACGGACCCGGCATTCCCGCCGTTCCCGCTTCATCCCGTCTTTTCCATCCCTTACCCTTGGTTCCCGTCCGACCGTATCGTCCGCATCGATGTACGGGTACGTTCTTCGCAGGTTGCGAAAGGCTTGTCCACAATGTGCATGGCACCCTGTGTACGGGTAACGTAGCAAGTAATAATATATACCATTTGGGCGAAAATACGGCCCAACGCGCGCGTAGTGTATATATCAAAGGTGGGGGACGGACACGCGGCCCCGCGTTACGGGGATCATCTGAGGATCACGCTCGACACGCCTCTGCACTGCTTTATCGCGGGGAGGAGCTCGGACGGCATCTGCCCGTCGACGACGATTATGAGGTGTGAATCCATCCTGGTTCCCGGATCGTCCACGACGGCCTGCCTCACGGAAAGACCGCCTTTGTACATCACATCGGTTATCCCGGCCAGTATTCCCGGTATGGTGGCATCCGTAGGTATGATCTCGAGCGCGGTGCAGCCGATCTCCGGGGCGACGTTCGCCATCAGGAGCATCGACTGCAGTCCTGAGAACAGCCTGCCGAGCTCGGGTGTACCCGAGATCCTCTCCAGTGTGGACCTCACCACCCTGCGGTCGACGCCGGCGGCCCTCGCTATCGCCGCATCGGACTGCCGGATGCTGTTGCAGTACGCGACGCCGTCCTCGACCCTGATGCCGTTTCGGAGGAGAAGCGTCGCGACCTTCTCCTGCGACGGGAACCCGCTGAATTCCTCTTTCACCCTATACATGTACCGTAATGTGCATCGGAGATATAAACAATGCACCGCAAAGCTACACATACACAGAATACCGGGCCTGCGGAGCCCGTAGGTCCGCATCACCTAAAAACTATGGTTCGATACGATATACGAGGGAGATTAACATGAGATACGTAGGTTTGGATGTCCATAAGAAGAATATTGCAGCGTGCGTGATATCCGAAGGCGGAAAACCTGTCAGGACGATGGAATTGCCTGACAGGTCCGGTCTGCACGAGGTGACGGAGTACCTGGACGGATACGAGTACTGCGTCATGATGGAGTCCGGTACATATGTCTATGATGTGTACCGTTTTTTCTGCGACATTGGGATAGAGACCCATGTCGTGCATGCGAGAAGTCTCAAAGTGATAACGTCCTCGGACAAGAAGACCGACCGCAGGGATGCCGAGACGATAGGGAGATACCTGAGACTCTGGAAAAAAAGAGAGCTGGAACTGTCCATGGCATACATGCCTACCAGGGAGGAGATCAGGATAAAGGACATATGCAGGATGAAGGAGGAGATATCGAAGAAGATAGGGGATGAGACGAGAAGGATCAAATCACACATGGCGAGGAACCTCGAACCTTTCCCGACGGGGAACTGCGACCTTTCGGTGAAGAAGGTCAGGAGGGCCGTGAGGGAAGCATACGCGGAAGACTCCGCGCTGATGCATCGGATCGAGACGCTCGAATACCTCAGGGACCTGAACAAACAGCTCGCCACCGACATAAGGTCCATGCTGCCCGGGAACAGGGACGTGGAGCTCCTGTGTTCCATACCCGGAATAGCCAGACAGTCGGCGGTCCAGATAATGTCCATGATCGTCGATGTGAACAGATTCGAGGATCCGGAGAAACTCTGTTCCTATTTCGGCCTCGTGCCGAGGGTCAGGGACTCCGGAGGCAAGATGAATCACGGGCACATGACGAAGAAGGGGGACAGGATGATGAGGTCCATAATGGAGCGGGTGACGCTGTCGCACATACTGCACTGCGATTCCTCGATAACGGAATATCACCGTAAGAAGCTGCCTGTAATGGGCCAGAAGAAAGCTCTGATTTCCTCTTCAAGAAAGATGCTGGCTGTCATCTATTCAATGCTCAGGCGTGAAGAACAGTTCAGGATCTGAGACCGCAGACCGGAAGGATATGGAAGATGTTCTGCCCCGTCGGCCGTGTACCGGAAAAGGATGATGATAATTTGCCGTCGTTTCATTTTGCGGCCATCCGCCTACAGAAAATACGGATAAGTCAGAAACCGAATCCCGGAGTTTCACTTTGCGGATAATACCGCCGGAATAAATTGGGATTCCGAGTACCGATTCGGACGGGGCCCAAGGACATCGTTCAGCGGAGGCTTTATCCATGCACCGTGAATTTTCCGTATTCTATGGGTTTTTCACTAGAATAAATGAAAAGGAATGATATAATGGTTCTGGCGCTAGCTGTCGTCGCAGCCTTTGCAATGGTATCCGTAGCGGGTATCGCGGTATTGCAGAGCGATGACAGTGATGCGGCGGGAACGGAGGGAGTGTTCAACCCGCTGGTTGCGGTCCCCACCGGCCCCCTCGTCATAAACGCGTCGGTCACCAACAGCTATGATTTCTACGTGAACGAGGATGCCGCATTCGGCGCCCTTGTTATCGTAGTGACTGAAAATGCGAACTACAGCGGAACGCTCAGGATCGGTATTCTGACCGCAGACAAGGTATACACGCCCTACACCACGATCGAGATGAAAGGCGCGAGCGCGGTCCAGCTGACGGCGATGGCCATCAACACCGATGTGACGGGATTCGTATCTCTGTTCGAGATAGGGAACCTCAACAAGGATTTCGGCGGAGCGCTGCCCCAGGGGGACTTTGAGGTCAAACAGGGTCAGGTAATGCTCGGATCATCAACGACTGGCGTTTCTCAGGCTGAATGGGAGGCATTCTCCGCACTGATCGACTCCACAACCGATATCAACGGTTTCCTGCAGTCGGTCTTCATAGACTCGATGGAACAGACTGCCGTCAACGGCAATTTCGTGTCTTTCAGCGGCAAGATCTCCGCCGGAGAGTTCTCGGCTACCGCGAACTACGTAGCCGGTACGATCATCGCGCTGGACTCGGACGGTAAAGCGAGGGTCTCCGGACTGGCGGTGTCTCCGAACGAGATGCTGCCTTATGACACGGAGAATTCGGAATATCCCGCATTCGAGGACCGCACGCTCATCTTCGAAGGAAAAGCGTCGATACAGTTCCCCGAGGCGATCCAGAAACTTCTGGACAGGAATCTCGGCTCTCTGGATAAGACGACCGTGGAGTTCCCCGCGTTGGGATCCCTGGAAAGCATACTCGGGATGACAGGGCAGTCAGTGTCCGGATCGTTCGACCTCTTCATCACCGACTCCGTCAATGTGACGGTGGCGGAAGGTGCGGCCATAACATCCGGGGACAGGACGCCCTCTTTCGTAGCCAAAGTCTCATTCGATGCGGGCGCGGATGTCAATGGTGCATTCCTGATCGGCAGTGACGGAGAAGTCTACAGTGCTGACGTGGGCACCGCGACGGCACCCGTGTTCTCATACGTGCCGTTCGGCACATACACACTGGTCGTGTACACGGCCGAGAATGTTTGGTACGGCACCAATGCGACCGTATCGGAGTCCGGATTCACTCTGGGCAGCAACAAGCTGTCCTCGACGGCTCTCGACGCGTCCACATTCACGTTAGATACTGACGGGAAACTGGAATACGACCCGGCGAACCACTCGTTCGGATTCGCGTTCAACACATCGAACGGCGAACTCGGAACAGCCGATGCGGATGCCGGGAAGATAGTGTTCAAGACCCCTGTCGTTACGACCGATGAAATAGTCGCCGTACTGAAAGCGAAGACCGCCGGAAGTCCGCTCGAGTTCTTTGTCGGAACAGTGAATACGAACAATGCGACGGGTACACTGGTGGCATCAACATCGGCACCCGCCAATGCCAACGAGATAAAGGCCGGAGACATAGAATCGGCCGGAGTCATATCGGCATATGTTTCCATGGACACGATGACTATCGTCGTGAAAGGCGAGATGAACTTCCTCTACACATCGGATGATCTGCAGGGATTGCTTATCATCGCCCCCGGGAACGCGAAACTCACGTTCGAAGGAGAGGGCGTCGTATCTCAGGGAGTTGTACCTCAGACGAACCCCGACCTTCCGGACGGGATAGCAGGATCGACGAATCTGGTGGCAGCGTACTACTTCATAAATGAACCCGAGACGGGAACACCAACCAAATCAACATACTACTTCACATCACTCGCAAACGCAATAACAAAGAGCAACGAGATAACGCTTCTCGGAAAACATGTCATACTTGAGGACACGACACTCGACAACCCCGAGTTCGATACGATAAGGGTCATACTCGGCCCCGGCGCATCGCTCGAGGTCGGAGACGGGGATGTCAGTCCTGTGCTCACAGTGCCGGGGAAGACCACCGTGGTCGTACCGTCCGATGCTGACCACTACGAAGTCGTCAGCGGACAGGCCGTCTACGAGGTCAAGCCCGAATCATCCGATGAGCCCCAATCAGACATCCTGATCACGGGAGGCAAGTTCATCTACACCGATCTCGCGACAGCGCTCGACATATCCGTCAGCGGCGATGTCCTCGAACTCCGCAGGGATGCGGAACTTAAGAGGGATGCCACCGTGAAGGACGGGGTCGAACTTGATGACAGAGGCTATGCGATCAACATACCGGAGGAGATCACCCTGACGGTCGACGGAACACTGAAATCCGCCGGATCGATGGAGATCAACGGTACGATAAGGATCAACGGCGAGGCCACATTCACCGACTCAATTGCGACATTCGGTCCGTCGGGTGCCATCGACATAACGTCGAGCGGGACCCTGACTGTTGACACTGGCGCCATATTCGGAAACACCAGCACCGGCGCGATATCCGTCGCCGGAAAGATATTCGTCAAGAACGATGCAGGTGTCTCGGCCGGAACAGTGATCGTTACAGGCAATGTATCGGTCACCGGTGCAAACTCTGTCTTCAGCGCATTCGACAAACTCGTGATCGGAGAGGTCCCGACGCTGTCCCCGGTATCAGCCACATACACCAACACAGCCAGCATAACCGGCGCGGTAACGCTCGAGGATGATGCTGTCGCTTACGTGTACGGCGACTTCCCGGTGGGCACCGGAGCTAGCGCTAAGATCAAAACCACAACCGGCGACCTTGTCAAGACCGCGTATAATATCGAAGGAACCGTCTATGTCACACTGTATACCAGCGTTATCGGCGGCTCGACCACTGAGAAACTGCCCGTGCTCTTCGAAGACCAGCTCAAGGACATAAAGATCCTCGGCTGGAACAACGAGCGTCTCCTCAGAGGAGACAATCTCGTGGACAACACCACAGATATAGGTGCCGCCGGCTGGGAGAACGTCTATGCGGACTGGGAATGGAAGATGTACGACATCACCCTCTCATACCTCCAGGGTATGACGTGGATCGTTGACGGCGTTAACCTGTCCGGAGGAGGGGTCGTAAAGGCCCACTACGGTCAGGAGATCGTCGTAACGACAGCTGTCCAGCCCGGATTCGAGGGGACACCGGTTCTGAAAGCGAACGGTAACACCTACACCGCTGGAACCGCATTCGAGGTCAAAGAGAACACGGTGTTCACGGCGACCGGAGTGCAGCAGGCTTCCGGCGGCAGCGGGGACGACGGTAAAGGCGGATTGACTCTCATCGAGATCCTTCTGATCGTCATCGTCGTGATCATAGCCGTGATAGCGATCATCGTCGCCATCAGGCTCATGAGATCCTGATCTGGATAAGGTGGAAAGG
>JAITTK010000041.1 GCA_031287135.1 Candidatus Methanoplasma reticulitermitis | reverse complement strand
TCAAACTCATGGATGCCAAACTCCACGAGGATACGATCCACAGAGGCCCCGCACAGGTCATCCCCGCTGTAAGGGACGGTATATACGGTGCGATGTGCGAGGCCGGAAGGATACTCCTGGAGCCAATGCAGAAAGTGTTCATCAGCGTTCCCCCCGACTACATGGGAGGGGCAGTGAACCTGATCAACCAGCGCCGCGGGACCATCCTCGAGATGGGCCAGGACGGAGCTGATTCGACAGTGTCCGCGGAATGCCCGGTGGCCGACATGTTCGGATTCGCATCGGACATACGCGGATCCACACAGGGACGCGCACTCTGGTCAACGGAGAACGCTGGATTCAAACAGTTGCCGCCCGAGTTACAGAAGAAAGTCGTCACGGATATCAGGACCCGCAAGGGAATAAACCCTGAGCCATACGATGCCCACTACTACTCGGGTCTGTAAACTTTAAATATAAACACCTTATCGCAGAAAATCAGACCTATAAAGTAGGAGGTATAAAAAATGGCAGACAAAGAGCACATGAATCTGGTCATCATCGGACACGTCGACCACGGGAAGTCCACCCTTACCGGAAGGATTCTCCTCGAGACCGGTGCGATTGAACCACACCTGATCGAGAAATACAGGAAAGAAGCGGAGGAGAAAGGAAAAGGATCCTTCTACTTCGCATGGGTCATGGACGGCCTGAAGGAAGAGAGGGAGAGAGGAGTCACGATCGATGTAGCGCACAAGAAGTTCTACACCGACAAATACTACTTCACAGTCATCGACGCCCCCGGCCACCGCGACTTCGTTAAGAACATGATAACAGGGACATCCCAGGCAGACGCAGCCATTATAACCTGCTCCGCCATCGAGGGGCCGCAGGCGCAGACGAAAGAACACGTGTTCCTCGCGACGACCCTCGGAGTCAAGCAGATCATCGTGGCCATCAACAAGATGGACGCGGTGAAGTACGACGAAGCCAAGTACAAGGAGACGGTAGAAGCGATGAGCAAGCTCCTGTCCATGGTCGGCGTCAAGCCCGACACGGTGCCCTTCATCCCCGTATCCGCAATGGCCGGGGACAACATAAAGGCGAAATCCGCGAACATGTCATGGTACAAAGGAGCCACGCTCCTCGAGGCCCTCGACAACCTGAAGGTCCCCGAGAAACACACGGAGAAGCCCCTCAGGATGCCTATCCAGGATGTATACACGATCACCGGTATCGGTACAGTCCCGGTCGGAAGGATCGAGACCGGTGTGCTGAAGCCCAACATGAAGATAATGTTCGAGCCCTCGCACGTACAGGGTGAGGTCAAGAGCATCGAGATGCACCACGAGCAGCTGCCTCAGGCGCTCCCCGGTGACAATGTCGGGTTCAACGTCCGCGGTGTCGCGAAGAATGACGTGAAGAGAGGAGATGTCGCGGGATCGATCGACAACCCTCCGACAGTCGCGAAACAGTTCACGGCGCAGATCGTGGTCCTGAACCACCCGTCAGTCATCACCGTGGGGTACACACCCGTGTTCCACTGCCACACGACGCAGACCGCATGCAGGTTCGTCGAGCTCGTGAAGACGATCGACCCCAAGACCGGTCAGACGAAAGCGGAGCATCCCGACTTCCTCAAGACCGGTGATATCGCCGTCGTCAAAGTCGAGCCGACAAAGCCGATGGTCATCGAGACTGCAAAAGAATTCCCGCCGCTCGGAAGGTTCGCCATCCGTGACATGGGACAGACCGTCGCTGCCGGTATGTGCACCGAGGTCCAGAAGGCCAACTGAGGCCTTCTTCCTTTAACCAAGGGATAAAACATGTCACAACGCGCAAGAATCTCTCTCAGCGGCACAGACCCGGCAAAGGTCGACAGTGTCTGCGCACAGATAAAGGGGATATCTCAAAGGACCGGCGTGGACATACGCGGCCCCGTGCCTCTTCCCACGAAGAAGCTCAGGGTCCCCTGCAGGAAGAGCCCTGACGGGGAAGGGAGCGAGACCTGGGACCGCTGGGAGATGCGTATCCACAAGAGACTCATCGATCTGGATGCCGACGAGCGTGCCCTCAGGCAGCTCATGAGGATCCAGGTTCCGGATGGCGTCAACATTGAGATCGTTCTTCGCAGTACATAAGTCTGAAACAACTTAATCGAAATCCTTTCTTTTTACTTTCCTTTTGTCGGTATTCCCGTTCAGGATGCACACGGTTTATAATATTCCGCACCGCCATCGGGGTCCCATGATAATAGCGGCCACGGATAGGAAGAACTCGATGCTTCCTTTCAGAGAACAGATCGCACGCATCGCCGAGGCCAGGCCGGATATGCTGATCCTGACCGAGAGGGACATGCATCCCTCCGAATACAAAGAACTGGCTGCTTACTGTATGGCGAAGTGTGCGGAGAACGGCGTCGGATTCTGCGCGGACAAGTTCGCGGACGAAGCCGGAGAACTCGGCATAAAGGCACTGCATATCGATATCGAGGATCTCAAAAGGTCACGGCCGGAAGGGTTCGACACGATACTGACAACCGTCCGGAATGAGAAAGAGGCGAGGGACGCGGAAGAGGGCGGGGCCTCCATCCTGATATTCCGCGATGTCTTCGACCTTACCTGCAAATCATGCAGGAATGCGAAAGGTCTGGCGACCCTGAGGTTCTTGCTAGGGGCCGTGGAAATCCCCGTGGTAGGGGCGGGCGGCATCTACCCCGATGTGTTCTTCGACGTGCTCGGCTCGGAGGCTGCCGGGATATGCATGAGGAACGGGTTCATGAGGACCACGGACCCATCGGCCGCCGTCAGAGCTTACAGGGAAGCGGAAGAGCGCATTGA